>JAKFVZ010000411.1 GCA_021732965.1 Reyranella sp. | reverse complement strand
GATGCCATCAAGGCGGCCGTCGAACTGTCGGCGCGCTACATCCACGACCGCAACCTGCCGGACAAGGCGATCGACGTGATCGACGAGGTCGGCGCGGTCCAGATGCTGCGCGCGCCCGACAAGCGCAAGACCACGATCGAGGTGGCCGACATCGAGGACATCGTCGCCAAGATCGCCCGCATCCCGCCAAAGGCGGTGTCCAAGGACGATACCGAGCTGCTTCGCTCCATCGACCGCGACCTGAAGACGGTCGTGTTCGGCCAGGATCATGCGATCGACCAGCTCGCCGCGTCGATCAAGCTGGCACGTGCGGGCCTGCGTTCGCCGGAGAAGCCGATCGGCAGCTACCTGCTGGCCGGCCCGACCGGCGTCGGCAAGACCGAGGTGACGCGGCAGCTCGCGCGTCTGCTCGGCCTGGAGGTCATCCGCTTCGACATGTCGGAGTACATGGAACGGCACAGCGTCTCGCGCCTGATCGGCGCCCCTCCGGGCTATGTCGGGTTCGACCAGGGCGGACTGCTCACCGACAAGGTGAACCAGCATCCGCATTGCGTCGTGCTGTTCGACGAGATCGAGAAGGCACATCCGGACGTATTCAACGTCCTGCTGCAGGTGATGGACTACGGCAAGCTCACCGACCACAACGGCCGGACGGTGGATTTCCGCAACGTCATCCTCTGCATGACGACCAATGCCGGCGCCGCCGACATTGCCAAGCCGGCGCTGGGCTTCGGCCGCGAGCAGCGGCACGACGAGGACAACGACGCGATCAACCGCATGTTCGCGCCGGAGTTCCGCAACCGTCTCGACGCGATCATCAAGTTTGCCAGCCTGGGTCCGGAATCGATGGGCCGGGTGGTCGACAAGTTCGTGGCCGAACTCGAGGTCCAGCTCGCCGACCGCAAGGTCTTCATCGAGCTGACGGACGGCGCACGCCGCTGGCTGGCGGAGAAGGGCTACGACAAGTTGTTCGGCGCCCGTCCGCTCGCCCGCGTGATCCAGGAATACGTTAAGAAGCCGCTCGCGGAGGAGGTGCTGTTCGGCAAGCTCTCCGACGGCGGCACGGTTCGCGTCGATGTCGACGGGCCGGCCGAGACCGCCAAGCTCGTCTTCACCTTCCTGCCGCCTGAGCGCGGTGCGCTGCCGCCGGCGAATCAAGAGCCGGTGCTCGCCCAGTAGTGAGCGCCTTCAAGCCACTCTGGGTCGCCTTGCGCGCCGCGGTGCTTGCCACTGCGGTGTTCTGGGTGGCGTTGTTCATCATCGACAAGATCGGCTGGCAGGCGCCGCTCGGCCTGACCGAGCAGCTGGTATTCTTCGTCGTTTTCTTCTTCGGGGTGCTGATGGCCAAGTAGGCCGTCAGACCTCGTTCTCCTTCCGGAAGGGCGAGTACTGCATCAGCCCTTCAATCTCCTGTTGGACGGCCCGACGTTCGCGCTTCAGGTACTCGTCGACGGCATGACGGAAGCTCGCATCCACGATCCAGTGTGCCGAGTAGGTCGGGACCGGCAGGTAGCCGCGCTGGATCTTGTGGTCGCCCTGCGCGCCGGCCTCGACGCGTTGCAGCCCGTGGGCGATCGCGTAGTCGATGGCCTGGTAGTAGCAGGCCTCGAAATGCAGGAAGGCGTGGCTCTCCAGGCAGCCCCAGTAACGGCCGTAGAGCGTGTCGCAGCCCTTGAGGTTCAGCGCCCCGCCGACCGGGCTGCCGTCGGCTTCGGCCATCACCAGCACGACCTTGTCGGCCATGGTCGCGCCCAGGATGTCGAAGAAGGCGCGCGTCAGGTAGGGCGTGCCCCACTTGCGGCCGCCAGTGTCCATGTAGAAAGCGAAGAAGGCATCCCAGTGCTCGGGGCGGATCTCGTCGCCGGTCAGCGTGCGGATGGCGATGTCTGCGCGCTTCACGGACTCGCGCTCCTTGCGGATCGCCTTGCGCTTGCGTGACGACAGGGCCGCCAGGAAATCGTCGAAGGTGCGGTAGCCGTCGTTGCTCCAGTGATACTGCTGGCCGAGGCGCAGCAGCCAGCCGCGTGCGCCGAAGCGCTTCCACTCGTCCTCTGTGCAGAAGGTGGCGTGGACCGAGCTGATGTTGTTGTCGCCGGCGATCTTGGCCAGCATGTCGATCAGCGCATCGCGCACCGCATCGGCCAGCACACCGGGCCGGGCGAACAGGCGGGGGCCGGGCACCGGCGTGAAGGGTACGGCGACCTGGAGCTTCGGGTAATAGCGGCCGCCCGCGCGTTCCAGCGCCTGCGCCCAGCCATGGTCGAAAACATACTCGCCCTGGGAATGGCTCTTTACATAGACCGGCGCGGCGCCCTGCAGCGTGCCGTCGTCGGACTCCGCCAGCAGGTACTGCGGCTGCCAGCCGGTGCGGCGCCCGACCGATTTCGAATCCTCCAGTGCCTTCAGGAAGCGATGGCTGAGGAACGGATTGCCCGCCGATCCCGGGGCGAGGGCGCAGGCATCCCATTGGTCGGCGTCGACCGCGGCGAGCGAATCGACGACGCGCAGACCGATTGTCGGGGCATCATCCGGCATGGCCCCAGCATAGCGCGAATCATGCCAGCACGATGGCTATTCGCTCCCGGGATTCTACTCCGCAGGCTTGTGCGTGCGGGCCATCTGGTCGGGTGAGCGGCTGAAACGCGCCTTTGCCCACAGGCTCAGCCGGTCGATGTAGACCAGCACGACCGGCACCACGACCAGGGTCAGCAGCGTCGAGCTGATCAGGCCGCCGATGACGGCATGCGCCATCGGTGCGCGCTGGGTGGCACCTTCGCCCAGACCCAGCGCCAGCGGCATCATGCCGAACACCATGGCCAGCGTGGTCATCAGGATGGGGCGCAGGCGGATCGAGCCGGCCTCGAGCAGGGCCTCGTTGACCGGCGTGCCGCGCTCCCGCGACTGATTGAAGAAGTCGACCAGCAGGATGGCGTTCTTGGTGACGAGGCCCATCAGCATGATGAAGCCGATGGCCGAGAAGATGTTGAGCGTCGTGCCGGCGATCAACAGACCCAGGAAGACGCCGATCAGCGACATCGGCAGCGACATCATGATGGCGATCGGCTGCAGGAAGCTGCCGAACTGCGAAGCGAGGATCAGGTAGATCAGGATGACGGCCATCAGCAGCGCCTGACCGGCATAGGCGGCGCTCTCGGCCATGTCCTTGGTCGAGCCGCCGAACACGAAGCGGTAGCCGGGCGGCAGCTTGATCTCTGTCAGGATCTTCTGCAGGTCGCCCGAAACCTCGCCGGCCGACCGGCCATGGACGTTGGCGGTAATCTGGACCTCGCGATTGAGGTCGCGGCGATTGATCTGCGAGGCGCCCACATCGGTCACGACATCGGCGATCTGCGCGATATGGACCATGCGCGGCAGGCAATTGGGCTCGGTGCCGGCAGTGAACCAGACGCGATGCAGGTCCGCGACGCCGGTGCGGTCCTCGGTCGGCAGGCGGACCATCAC
>JAKFVZ010000416.1 GCA_021732965.1 Reyranella sp. | reverse complement strand
CTCACTGAGAGCCTCTGGGAAGAAATCTGCGTCACCGCGTTCACGATCTCTTGGCGCGCCGAGGAAGAGGAGGCCGCCGCTTCACCAGTGACCGAGCGTGTCCATCTCGCCACTGGGCTGCTGCTTCCGGTCTGGAAGCGGCTGCCCGGCGATCATGTTCGGGTCACTCGGCTCGTGGCCGAGGATGGTCAGTCGATCATCGGCCGCGAAGTGCTCGATATTGACCTTGCCGCAATCGCCGACACCTTTGGCCTCTCCGGAGTTACCGGACCATCGGCTGAGCATATCGGCGACCTCGTCATCGCAAGCGGCAAGCCGCTGAACCTCGCAAGCCACGATCCACTAACCGTGAAACGATCATTGGTAGGCGGTGAACAGCGCCTTGAGCTCACCGGCTTCTCGCCCGATCGGCTCGACTGGTACAAGGGCAAGGGCTGCTTCACCGAGATCATCCGCTACCGCACGCGGCTGTTCGTGCCGGTGTCGAGAGCCTCGTCCGTCCTCCCTGCGCTAGCCGCCTGATCCCTCGAGAGACCCCAATCTCGGAATGAGAGTGGAGGGAGCCCTTTGGGCTTGTGGACCTCGTGATCCTCACCTGCGCCTTCATCCCATCAGGAGAACACACATGATCCTATCGATTCCCTTGAAGAAGCTTGCGGCGAGCCCGCGCAACGTTCGCAAGTCGAGCGACGTGCTGGCCGACCTCCAGCTGCGGGCAGACATCGCTGCGCGCGGCCTGCTGCAGAACCTTGTCGTTCGTAAGGCCAAGCGCGGCAAGTTCGAGGTCGAGGCCGGCGGTCGCCGCCTCGCCGCGCTGCTGGCGCTGGCCGAAGAGGGCACCTTGCCCGAAAACCACGAGGTCACCTGCCTCGTCATCGAAGGCGAGGAAAGCGAAGTACGCGAAGCCAGCCTTGCCGAGAACTTCCAGCGTCTCGCGATGAACCCGGCCGACGAGGCGCAGGCCTTCGCCTCCATCATCGAGGCTGGGGCTACCCCTGAAGACGTGGCGCGCCGCTTCGGCCTCACTGTCCGTTTCGTCGAAGGACGTCTGCGCCTCGCAAGCCTCGCGCCTTGCGTTTTCGAAGCGCTCGCCGAAGGCACGATCACGCTCGATATGGCCAAGGCCTACGGCGCGATTTCCGACGTCGAGCGCCAGGCGCATGTCTATGCCGAGCTGCAGGATGCCTGGTACCAGATCACGCCCGATACAATCCGCCGCATGGTGCTCGATGCCACGGTGCGCGGGTCCGATCCACGAGCTGTTTTGGTCGGTCGCAACGCCTATCTCGCCGCAGGCGGCCGGATCGAGCGCGAACTCTTCGACGATGATGCCAGTGAAAGCTGGATCGATGTCGCGCTGCTCGAAGACCTCGCGCACAAGGCCATGGAGGAAGCGGCCGCCAGGACGGCCCAGGAACACGGCCTTGCCTGGGTGCGGCCGACACTTGGCAATTATGTGAGCCATGACCTCGTCGAAGGTCTAAGTCGCTTGCCCAGCGAGCCTGCGCCGATGACCGAACGGGAAGCGCAGGAACTCGGCGAACTTGAGGCCGACTACGACCGCGTCGCCGCCGTGCTCGAAGACGAAGACAGCGACGAGGACGAGGTTGCCAGCGCCGAAAAGGAACTGGTCATTATCGATCGCGCCATGCGCGCGCTCAATGACCGGCCACCGGTGCTGGCCGACGAACTGAAACCCGAGGCCGGTGCCTTCCTCGTCCTCTCGCGCAATGGCGAGCCGACATTGGTCCCGCAGTTCTATACCGAGACCGAGGTCATCACCGGTGAAGGCGCTATTGAGGCAGTCGAGGAAACCGAAGGGGCAAAGCCCAAGGGGAGCTCGCTGTCCCAGCGCTTGCTCGACGAGCTTGCAATGCAGCGCCGCGATATCCTGGCGATCCATCTCGCTAACGATCCGGCACTGGCGCTCGACTTCATGGTCTTCACGCTCGCGGATGCCGATGGGCACGACTGGCGCGCCAGAAAGGCATCGACGCTTGTCGGCTCCGTCGCGTCTGGACCGGTTGCCGGGTTCGAGGCCAAGGATGCACCGGCGAGTGCTGCTCTGGCCGAGTTCGCTGGCTCGCTCGATGAAAGCTGGCGCTCGGGCGAGACCGACGTTGAGCGGTTTGCCAGGTTCCGGGCGCTTTCCGACGAGGCGCGTTCGGCCTGGCTTGGTCATGTCGTTTCGCGCACGCTCGTCGCCAGCCTTGCCTGCGAAGGCGAGCGTTCTGTGCCACTGCACGAGGCGCTCGGCTCGCTGCTCGAAATCGAAACCGCGCATTGGTGGCGTCCCACTGCGGTCAACTATTTCGACCGCGTGGCCAAGGCTCGGACACTCGAAGCGCTCGACGCCGCTGGGGGTCCCGCACTGGTCAGTCGCTATGCCGCCTCGAAGAAGGCCGAACTGGCCAGCGCTAGTGAACGCATCTTCTCGGGCAACTTCATCGGTGAGGCCGAGGTCAAGGAACGTGCACAGGCCTGGGTGCCTTCGATCATGCGTTTCTCTGATGCCGAGGGTTTCGCGCCAGTTGGTGTCGAATCCGACGAAACGGACAGCGAAAATGGAACTGACGAGATTGCCGAGCAGGCTGCCTGACCCCTCCTGACAGGTCCAGGTCACTCGGCGGGCGGTCCGTCCCTCTCGGGACGGGCCGCCTTTCTGCCATGATACACTTCAATCAAGTCATGATCGTGCGAATCGAAGCAGAGGTTCGAGATCGTGGTGGTCAGCCGCGCGCAGAGCTTCGATATACTGCCCCCGCGTTGCCCCGGCTTCGATCAGGCTGGTCCTTCCCCAGGAGAAGTAGGGCTGCCCCAGATGCTTTGCGAGGAGATCGGCAGCAAGCCTGGAAAACCTGCCATTGCCGTTGGGGAAAGGGTGAATCTGGGTAAGCCGGTGATGAAATCTCATCGCGATCTCGTCAGCGGGATAGGTGTCGTGCTCGATCCAGTATCGCACATCATCCAGCATCTGTCGCAAATCAAGCGGGACCCGGAAGCTGTCGGAGCCGATCCGCCGGTTGGTCTCCTTCGAATAGTCGCCCGCCCAAGCCCATACCTTTCCGAACATGCGTCGATGCAGTTCGCGCAATGCGTCTTCATCAAGCATGTTGCGCGATTGCCTGGTCGCCCAGTTCTCCCCATCTGTCATGTTGATTTGCTCGGCTTCGTTCAGTTCGTGTCGCAGCGTGATGTAAGTGGGGATCAACCCCAGCCGCTCTTCAGCGGACAGAGGGGTGTTGCCGTCCTCGTCGGAGAACAGGTCAGCGTTCACACATTGTCATCCCACAGGCGCGCCGCAGGGCCTCGCAGCAGGTCATCGACCAGCCGGTCTCTTTCCTGGCTCTGCGCCTGGGCATCAAGGCCCTGGTTTTCAAGTGCCATGCTATGGCTGGTACGGGACAGGCGCTGTGTTGCGAGTTGACGCGCACGCTTTTGCACTTGTTCCTCGATCGGTGC
>JAKFVZ010000184.1 GCA_021732965.1 Reyranella sp. | reverse complement strand
CGGTGTCGGCAAGACCAGCCTGCTGCGCGCCATCTCCGGCATGCAGTCCATCGGCTCGGGCAGCATCCAGGTCGACGGCCAGGAAGTCTCGAAGCTTCCGCCCTATGAACGTGCACGCCGCGGCGTCGCGCTGGTGCCGCAGGGCCGCGAGATCTTCCCGCTGCTGACGGTGAAGGAAAATCTCGAAACCGGCTTCGCGCCGGTGAGCCGCGAGCACAAGAAGATTCCGGACGAGGTGTTCGAGCTGTTTCCCGTGCTGCAGTCGATGCTGAAGCGTCGCGGCGGCGATCTGTCGGGCGGCCAGCAGCAGCAGCTCGCGATCGGCCGCGCGCTCACCATGCGGCCCAAGCTGCTGCTGCTCGACGAGCCGACGGAGGGCATCCAGCCGTCGGTCATCAAGGATATCGGCCGCGCCATCACCTTCCTGCGCCAGCGCGGCGACATGGCGATCGTGCTGGTCGAGCAGTATCTTGATTTCGCCCACGAACTTGCCGACGACTTCGCGGTCATGGATCGCGGCGAGGTCGTCCTCTCGGGCACGCGCGAGACCTTCGACGTCGAAGCCGTGCGCAAGCACATGACGGTGTAGGTCGCCGGCCAGAGCAGCGTTCAATAAAAGCCGGATAGCTGGACTTGTCGTCCTGAGCGAAGCGAAGGACCTTGCCCCGCCACCAAAGGACTCCCGTGCTGGCGTGAGATCCTTCGCTTAGCTCAGGATGACATGAAAGCCTACCCCGCCGCCTGCGCCCCGCGCACCAGCCGGCCCGGGCGTTCGCCGGTCAGTTCGTCGTTCTGCAGCGTCTCGACGCCGGCATTGAACGTGTGCTTGTAGCCCGACGCGCGCTGGACCAGGCGACGGCCGCCGGTCGGCAGGTCATAGGTCACTTCCGGGCGCTTCAGGTTGAGATTGTCGAAGTCGATCACGTTGATGTCGGCCTTGTGGCCCGGCGCCAGCAGGCCGCGGTCCATCAGCCCGTAGGCCTCGGCCGTGCCGCGCGTCTGCTTGGCGATCAGGAATTCGAGGTCGAGCTTCGGTCCGCGCGTGCGGTCGCGTCCCCACAAGGTGAGCAGCGAGGTCGGCGAGGAGGCGTCGCAGATCACGCCGACATGGGCGCCGCCGTCGGCTATGCCGAGCACCGACGCGGGATCGGTGATCATCTCGTGCACGACATCGAGATTGCCATAGGCATAGTTCTCGAAGGGCAGCATCAGCAGGCCCTTGCCGCCGCGCGCCATCATCTCTTCGAGTGCCACGGCATGCGGCGTACGTCCCGTGCGCTGGGCGATGGCGGCGATCGAGTCCTTGCTGTCGGGCTCGTAGTCCGGCCGATCGGCGATCGGGAACATGCGGTCGAAGGCCTCGGCCATGAAGGCGCGCGGGTTGGGTTCCTGCTTGCCTTCGGTCAGCACCTTGCGCAGCTCGGCGTCAGAGACGAGGCGCTGGTAGCGCTGCTCCGGCGAGAGCTTGCGCATGTCGAGCCAGGCGCGATGGCCGGCGAAAGGATGGGCCGTCGTTTCGAGTCCCATGATGACGCCGATGGGGCGCGAGCCGACCTGCGCATTGGCCTTGCGGCCCATGCGGCGCACGGCGTTGATCTGATCGAGCGTCTCGCGCCACAGCCTGGGTTGGGCATCGACCTGGACCAGAAGGCAGGAGAGGGGGCGGCCGGCGAGCCTGGCCGCCGCGTCCAGCGCCTCGAACTCGCCCGGTCCGAAGTCGGAGTTCACCTGCAGCACGCCACGGCCGGCGCGCTTCATGCCTTGGGCGATACCGAACAGTTCGGCTTCGCGGGCGCTGAGCGTCGGCGTGAAACGGCCGTCGCGTGCCTTGTGCTTGGTGGTACGCGAGGTGGTGAAGCCCATCGCGCCGGCGCGGAGCGCCTCCTCGGTGAGGCGGGCCATCTCGTCGATCTCGCGTTCGGTCGGGACCTCGGCGTGTTCGGCGCCGCGATCGCCCATCACGTAGAAGCGCAGCGCGCCGTGCGGAAGCTGCGCGGCCACGTCGACCGCGCGGTCCATCGAGGCCAGCGCGTCGAGATAGTCGGGGAAGGACTCCCAGTTGAACTTCACGCCTTCGCTGAGGACGGTGCCGGGAATGTCCTCGACGCCTTCCATCAGGTTGATGAGATAGCCCGATGCGCCGGGGCGGACCGGCGCGAAGCCGACGCCGCAATTGCCGAACACCGTCGTCGTGACGCCGTGCCATGACGAGGGCGTGACGAACGGATCCCACGTCGCCTGGCCATCGTAATGCGTGTGGATGTCCACGAAGCCCGGGGCGACGACGAGACCCTCGGAATCGATCTCCCGTCTCGCGGCGCCCAGTTTCGCGTCCACGGCGGCGATCCGGCCATCTTGCACTGCAACATCGGCGACACGGCGCGGAGCGCCCGAGCCGTCGATCACGGTTCCGTTTCGGATGACGAGGTCAAACATGGCGCGGAGGATAGGCCCGGGTGGTGGCCCCGGTCTATGTTCGGGATCTCGAAAAGCCATCCCGTCCGGGGGACCGACCTTTGCAGAAACCGCTTCTCTTCTCACCGCTCAAGATGCGCGGCGTCACGGCGCCCAACCGTTGTGTCGTTTCGCCCATGGTCCAGTTCCGCGCCACGGACGGGTTGGTGAACGATTTCCACCTCGTCCATCTCGGCAAGTTCGCGCTGGGCAAGTTTGGCGTCGTCTTCACCGAGAATTGCGCCGTCGAGCCTCGCGGCAGGGTCACGCAAGGCGATCTCGGCCTGTGGGACGACGGCCAGATCGCCAGCCACAAGCGGCTGACGGATTTCATCCGCGGCGAAGGCGTGCTCTCGGCGACGCAGATCACCCACTCCGGGCGCAAGGGCTCGACACCGCGCACGTTCGACAAGCGCGGGCAGTTCGGGCCGGAAGGCGCGGGCTGGCAGAAATGGGAAGTGGTCGGGCCGACCGAACTCGCCGCCGCCGAAGGCTGGCTGAAGCCGCGCGCCCTGTCGGTCGACGAGATCGAGGAGCTGGTGCGGAAGTTCGCCGCCGCCGCCAGGCGCGCCGATGCGGCGGGCTACGACGTGCTCGAAGTGCATGGCGCGCACGGCTACCTGCTGGCGCAGTTCCTTTCGCCGATCAGCAACACGCGCAACGACCAGTATGGCGGCGACCGTGCTGGCCGCATGCGCTTCCCGCTCGACGTGGCGCGCGCCGTGCGTCAGGCGTGGCCGGAGAACAAGCCGCTGTTCGTGCGTGTCTCCGCCGTCGATGGCGGCGGTGGCTGGGATGTCGACGATACGGTGGCCTTCGCCCAGGAGCTGAAGGCGATCGGCGTCGATGTGATCGACTGTTCCTCCGGCGGCATCGCCGGCGCGGCGACGGCGGCGGGCGTGAAGCGCGGTCTAGGCTTCAAGGTGCCGTTCGCTGCGGCAGTGAAGAAGGGTGCCGGCATCCCGACCATGGCGGTCGGCCTGATACTCGACGGGCCGCAGGCCGAAGCGAT
>JAKFVZ010000754.1 GCA_021732965.1 Reyranella sp. | reverse complement strand
GCCCTCATATCCCGCCACCCGGAACATCATCGGCACGCGGCGGATCACGATGCTGTCGACGTCGGTGTTGACGCTGCCGTTGCCCTTGGCCGCCGCCTCCAGGATGTCGAGGGATTTCACGGTGCCGCCCTGCTGCGGCAGGAACTGGCTGGGCTGGTCGCCCGCGAAAGCGACGCCGTGGAAGGTGCGCGGCGGCTTGCCGGTGCCCTTCACGTCGAAGCCGAAGCCCGTGACGACGCGCGACTGGGCCATGGCATCGGCCAGCACCTTGTCGTTGTCCTGCACGGCGGCGGCCAGCTTCTGCACCGTCTCGGGATCGGTAAAGGCCACGAGGTCGCGCACCATGCGGCTGATCGAGGATCGGTCCGGCTCGGCGAACACGGCGTCGAAGGCCACGACGACGGCGCCCTTCTCGGTGAGCTTGTCGACCAGGCGCGCGACGATGGTGCGGGGCCACGGCCATTGTCCGAATTCCTGAAGCGCGGCCTCGTCGATGTCGACGATGCGCACCGGGGTCTCGGGATTGTAGGTCCGCGGCTGGATCCGCTGGTAGCTGTCGAAGGCGAAGTCGCGCAGACGGGTGACCGCGGCCGGATCGGCAATGCGCAGCGCCAGCGCGCCGAGCAGCACGAGAAACGCGACGAAGACCGGCGCGCGCGGCGCATTGATGCAGCGCAGCAACCAGCTCATGCGCCTGTAACCTTCTGCTCCCCCACGAACTTCACTTTACAGGGGATGGCGGCCAAGCCAAATAGCGCAGCTTGTCGGACGCCCCTCGCCAGACCGCCCTTCACGGCATCTACTTCAAGCTGAGCGCCCTCGTGCTGTTCTGCACGATGGACGCGATGGTGAAGGGGCTGGGCGGCACCTATGGCTCCTTCCAGCTCATGGTCTTCCGCAGCGGCGTCGCCCTGCTGCCGGTCGCAGTCCTGATCTGGCACGCTGGCGGCATCCGCGTGGTGCGCAGCAACCGGCCCTGGCTGCAGGCGCTGCGCGTCGCGATCGGCTTCGGCAGCATGTTCGGCTTCTTCTACGCCTTCCCGCGCATGCCGCTGGTCGACGCCTACGCCATCTCCTTCTCGGCGCCGCTCTTCATGGTTGCGCTGTCGGTCCTGATCCTGGGCGAGCCGGTCGGCTGGCGTCGCTGGACCGCCGTCGGCGTCGGTTTCGCCGGCGTGCTGATCATGCTCGATCCCTGGGGCATCGAGTTCCACGCCGTTTCACTGATCATCCTGGCGGCGACCTTCTGCTACTCGCTCTCGACGGTGATGGTCCGCCTGCTCAGCCGGCACGATCCCGACGTGGTGACGCTGTTCTGGTTCGCGATCGTGGGCACCGTGATCTCGCTGGCCTGCGCCATTCCCGAATGGAAGTGGCCTCCCCTGCTCGACTGGGTCTGGCTGCTGACCCTCGGCCTGCTGGGCGGCTTCGCCCAGATCCTGATCACGCGGGCCTGGCGGCTGGCGCCTGCGGCGGTCCTGGCGCCCTTCGACTACGTCTCGATCATCCTTGCCGTGGCCTTCGGATACCTCTGGTTCAAGGAAGAGCCCTCCTGGACTGTCTGGTACGGCCTGCCGCTGGTCATCGGCTCGGGGCTCTACATCCTGCACCGCGAGCGGGTCCGGGCGCGGGAACGGAAGAAATCCCTAATTCCCTAGGGTTTTTGTCGGGATTGACGAATCGCCCCGCCAACCACATCTTGTGGTCATGACCACCGACGCCACGACCTTCTCCGTCACCCCCAGCGCGGCCAAGCGGATCGCCTTCCTGGCGTCCCGGGAGCCCAAGCCCGTCATGATGCGGGTGGCGGTCCTGGGCGGCGGCTGCTCGGGCTTCCAGTACAATTTCTCCTTCGAGGAAGCGCGTAACGACGACGACCTCGTCATCGAACGCGACGGCGCCGCCGTCCTGGTCGACGCCACCTCGCTTGAGTTCCTGAAGGGCAGCCAGCTCGACTATGTCGAGGAAATGGTCGGCGCCGCGTTCCAGGTAAAGAACCCGAACGCCACCTCCTCCTGCGGCTGCGGCAACTCGTTCAGCGTCTAAGCCGAGCGAAGCTCGGCTGCTGAGCGGCAGCGAGGGCCACACTCAAGTCCTGGCGTAGGCGATGCTCATCGTCTCAGCGATACAGGCCGGGCGCTCACTGCCCTCGATCTCGACCGTCCATTGGTATGTCATGCGAATGCCGCCGTTTGGCATGTCGTCGGCGGCTAGCAGCTTCTGGCGGCCGCGGATGCGCGCACCGACCTGCACGGGGCTCGTGTAGCGCACCTTGTTCGAGCCGTAGTTGATGCCGTTCCGCATGTTGTCGATCTTCAGCACGTCGCGGGCGAAGGTGGAGATCACGGAAAAGGTGAGATTGCCGTGGGCGATGGTCTTCCCATCCGGCATGTCGGTCTTGCAGCGCTCGACATCGACATGGATCCATTGATGGTCGCCACTGGCTTCGGCGAACAGGTTGATGCGTTCCTGTGTCACGACCAGCCAGTCGCTGACCCCGAGCTCCTGACCGACCAGCGCCTTCATCGCCTCCGGACTCTCGACGATTCGTTTTGCCACGATACTCTCCTTCAAACCCAGGCCGGCACGCATCCTGTACTGTTGCAGCACGGATGGTAAGTCCTTGCGCATCGGCCCGGTCGTCTGGGACACTCACGGCATGAGCGAAGTCACCACCGGCAACGAACTTTCCGAGCGCATTTCCGCCGCTGCCCTCGAGATCGAGGACAAAGTCATCGCGTGGCGGCGCGACATTCACGAGAACCCGGAGCTTTCCTATCAGGAGACGCGCACCGCCGCGCTCGCCGCCGAGCACCTGAACAAGCTTGGCTACGAGGTGCAGACTGGCGTCGGGATCACCGGCGTCGTGGGCGTGCTGAAAGGCGGCAAGCCCGGTGGCGTCGTGGCGCTGCGGGCCGACATGGATGCGCTGCCCGTCGAGGAGCGGGTCGACCTGCCCTTCGCCTCCAAGGCCAAGGCGCAGTATCTCGGACAGACCGTGCCGGTGATGCATGCCTGTGGCCACGATTGCCACGTCGCCATCCTGATGGGCGTGGCCGAGATCCTGGCCGGCATGAAGGACGAGATCCCGGGCACGGTGAAGCTGATCTTCCAGCCCAACGAAGAAGGCTCCAACGACGGCCGCCCGAGCGGCGCCGAAGCGATGATCGCCGACGGCTGCATGCAGAACCCGGCGCCGTCCGCGGTATTCGGCCTGCACGTCACGTCGGGCATCCGCTCAGGCGTGATCGCGCTCCGGCCCGGCGGGCTGATGGCCAGTGCAGATCGTCTCAAGATCGACGTCGAGGGTCGCCAGACGCACGGCTCACAGCCGTGGCGCGGCATCGATCCGGTCGTCACCTCGGCGCAGATCATCCTCGCGTTGCAGACCATCGTCAGCCGCCAGCTCGATCCCACCCTCACGCCGGCGGTAATCTCGGTCTCGACCATCCATGGCGGCGTGCGCAACAACA
>JAKFVZ010000335.1 GCA_021732965.1 Reyranella sp. | reverse complement strand
CTCCAGTTCCTCGCCGTCATGGACCTCGACCAGCACGTCCATGCCCCATTTGTGCGCGAGCTTCGCCAGTTCGGCGGCGAGTGCGTCGTCGAGGCAGGCCATGATCAGCAGGATGCAGTCGGCGCCGAGCGCGCGGGATTCCGGCACCTGGTAGGGATCGATCATGAAATCCTTGCGCAGGACGGGCAGCTTCACCGCGGCGCGTGCCTGCGTCAGGAACTCGTCCTTGCCCTGAAAATAGGGCTCGTCGGTCAGGATCGACAGGCAGGTCGCGCCGCCGCGCTCGTAGGAGCGGGCGAGGGAAGGCGGATCGAAGTCCGGCCGGATCAGGCCCTTGCTGGGCGAGGCCTTCTTGATCTCGGCGATCAGGCCGTAGCGGCCCTCGGCGATCGTGGCCTTGAGCGCCCTGGCGAAGCCGCGCGGTGAATCGGTGTCGCGGGCCAGGTTCTCGATGACCCTGAGCGAGCGTTGCGAGATGCGCCCGGCCACATGGCGCTTCTTGTCGGCAACAATCTTGTCGAGCGTGTCGCTCATGCGCAAATCCTCTTCAATGTCGCCAGCGCTTCGCGAGCCTTGCCGCTGTCGATCGACTGGGCGGCCATGGCGGCGCCTTCCTTGAGGTCCCGCGCCTTGCCGGCGACCATGATCGCGGCGGCGCTGTTCAGCAGCACGATGTCGCGGAAGGCGTTCTTCTCGCCGCCCAGCAGCGCGTGGATCGCCTCGGCATTGTGCGCCGCGTCGCCGCCCTTCAGCTGGTCGAGCGTCGCGCGCTTCACGCCGATCTCTTCCGGCGCGATCTCGATCTCCGTCACCTTGCCGTTCTCGAGCGAGGCGGCCCAGCTCGCGGTCGTGGTGGTGAGTTCGTCCATGCCGTCCTGGCCGTTCACGACCAGCG
This sequence comes from Reyranella sp., assembly GCA_021732965.1. Lineage (GTDB taxonomy): Bacteria > Pseudomonadota > Alphaproteobacteria > Reyranellales > Reyranellaceae > Reyranella. The sequence continues at coordinate 2,582 of JAKFVZ010000335.1, read as the reverse complement.
CCCGTTCGAGTCCCAGCTGGCCCAGCGCCTCTGCGACGGGCCTGAGCCAGCGGCGATCGAACACGCCCACGAGCTGGCGCGTCACCAGGGCGGGGTTCGACATCGGGCCCAGCAGGTTGAAGATGGTGCGCGAGGGCGCCAGTTCGACCCGCGGGCCGGCGACATTGCGCATGGCACTGTGGTGGCGCGGCGCCATCAGGAAACAGACCCTGGCTTCGACCAGCGCCTTCTCCAGCGCCTCGATCGGCACTTCGAGGCCGATGCCCAGGGCGGACAGGACGTCGGCCGCACCGGACTTCGAGGTGAAGGCACGGTTGCCGTGCTTGGCGACCGGAATGCCCGCGCCGGCCACCACGAAGGCCGAGCAGGAGGAGACGTTGTAGGTACCGTGGTGGTCGCCGCCGGTGCCCACGATGTCGATCGTGCCCTCTGGCGCTCTTACGCGCAGCACCTTGGCCCTGAGCGCCCGCGAGCCGCCGGCCAGTTCCTCGGCCGTCTCGCCGCGGACCTTCAGGCCCATCAGGAAGGCGCCCATCTGGGCCGGTGTCGCGTCGCCCGACGTCATGATGTCGAACGCGCGTTCCGCCTCGTCGATGCCGAGGGTCTCGCCGTTGCCTACCTTGGCCAGAAGGCCGCGAAAATCGTCGATGTCGCCGCTCACCGGAACCCCGTACTTTTGCCTCTTGCCGGTTGGGCCGGCGGGCGCGAAGCTATATCACATGGCACAAGAACTCATCCTCAAGGTCACCGGCATGGATTGCGACGGCTGTGTAAAGGCCGTCACCCGGGCCGCCACGGGCGCGGGAACCGCGCCTCTTTCCGTCGACCTCAAGAGCGGGGAGATGCGTCTTCCCGAGGGCGCGGACGTCCCGGCGATCACCAAGGCGATCCAGCGTGCCGGCTTTGGTGTAGCCGCCTAATATATTGAAATAAAAGGACTTCCGGGAAATCCGGTGCGGGAGTAGCCTTGACGGCTACTCGATCTTCACGCCTGCATCCTGGATGATCTTGCGCCATTTCGTGTTCTCGATGGCGATATAGGCCTCGAACTCCTGGCGCGATTCCTTTGCGGGCACGAAGGAGAGGCTCTTCATCTTCTCCAGGACCTCGGGATCCTTGAGGATGCGCATGACCTCGGCGCTGAGCTTGTCGAGGATGGGCTCCGGTGTCTTCCCGGGTGCTGAAAGTCCAATCCAGCCCACCGCGACGACGCCCTGGATGCCCTGTTCGGTGACGGTCGGTACGTCGGGCAGGAACGGCGAGCGGCGTTCGTCGGCAATGCCGATGGCCTTCACCTTGCCGGACCGCACCGGTCCGACGGCACCGGGAACGGCGTCCGACAGGAGCTGGATGTCGCCGCTCTGAAGCGCCATCTGGGCCTCGGCATTTCCCTTGAAGGGCACGTGGGTGAGCTTGATGCCGGCCGCGCTCTTCAGCATTTCGACCGCGAGATGGCTGGCCGAACCATTGCCCGAAGAACCGTAGTTGAGATCGGCCCCGGCCTTCGCCTTGGCGACGAGATCGGCGACCGAGCCGATGCCGCTCTTCAGGCCGGTCATCAGCACCTGCGGCGTCAGCCCGATATTGGCGATCGGCGCGAAGTCCTTCTGCGGATCGTATGGCAGCTTGGGATACAGCGCCGGGCTGATTCCATGGGTGGAGATCGTCACCATCAGCAGCGTATAGCCATCGGGTGCCGCCTTGGCCGCGACATCGGCCCCAATCTGCCCGCCCGCACCGGGCCGGTTCTCGGTGATCACCTGCTGTCCCAGCGCCTTGGTGAGCTGGTCCGCCATCATGCGCGCCAGGATGTCGGTCGCCTGGCCGGCCGGGAACGGCACGATAATGCGGATCGGCTTGGCGGGCCACGTCTGTGCGAAAGCTCGGGAAGACGCGGCGGTCGCCGCCAGCGAGAGAACAAGGGTGCGGCGGTCGATCATGGCGTTTCCTTTCGGCGGATCAGGCCGCCTTTTTCTTGTTCTGCTGGCTCGGGTGGTCGCCCGCGATCTTGAGGAAGTTCTCGAGGATCTTGTGGCCGTGTTCCGAGGCGATGCTCTCGGGATGGAACTGCACGCCGTGAATCGGCAGCGTCTTGTGGCGCAGGCCCATGATGATGTCGCCCGTCTCGGCGGTGACTTCGAGATCCTTGGGGAAATCCTTACGGTCGACGATCAGCGAATGGTAGCGCGTCGCCTGGAAGGGCGAGGGCACGTCCTCGAACACGCTCTGGTTCTTGTGGGCGACGCCCGACAGCTTGCCGTGCATCGGCATGGGCGCGCGCACGACATGGCCGCCAAACACCTGGCCGATCGCCTGATGGCCGAGGCAGACGCCAAAGAGCGGCACCTGCTCCTTCGCGGCGGCCCGGATCAGGTCCATGCAGATGCCCGCCTCGTTGGGCGTGCAGGGGCCCGGTGACAGGACGATCCCGGCGGGCTTCAGCGCCAGCGCCTCATCGACCGTGATCTGGTCGTTGCGATGCACGACGCAGCGCGCGCCGAGATCGCCCAGGAAATGGACGAGGTTGTAGGTGAAGCTGTCGTAGTTATCGATCAGGAGAAGCATGGCGCCAGTTTATCCGG
>JAKFVZ010000100.1 GCA_021732965.1 Reyranella sp. | reverse complement strand
CTAAGCGCCGCAGCGCACCTATGGCCGTGCCGGCGTGGATGGTGCCGATGCCGCCCGGATGACCGGTGCCCCAGGCTTTTAGGAGATCGAGCGCCTCGGCGCCGCGCACTTCGCCGATCGGGATGCGGTCGGGCCGCAGCCGAAGCGACGAGCGCACGAGATCGGACAGCGACGCCACGCCATCCTTCGTGCGCAACGCGACCAGGTTAGCGGCACGGCACTGCAGCTCGCGCGTATCTTCGATCAGCACGACCCGGTCGGAAGTCTTGGCGACTTCGGCGAGCAGCGCGTTGGCAAGTGTCGTCTTGCCGGTCGAGGTGCCGCCGGCGACGAGGATGTTTCGGCGGCCCGCGACGGCCTGCCGGAGCACCTCGGCCTGGCCGACCGTCATGATGCCAGCCGCAGCGTAGTCCTCGAGGGTGAAGACGGCGACCGCAGGCTTGCGGATCGCGAAGGATGGCGCTGCGACAACAGGAGGAAGGAGCCCTTCGAAGCGCTCTCCCGTCTCGGGGAGCTCCGCCGACACGCGGGGGTTGCCCGGATGGACCTCGGCCCCGACATGATGAGCCACGAGCCGCACGATGCGCTCGCCCTCGGCGGGTGCGAGCCTCTCCTGCGTCTCGACCAAACCGCTCGACAGCCGGTCGACCCAGAGCCGGCCGTCGGGATTGAGCATCACCTCGACGACCGACGGGTCCTCGAGCCACGCGGCGATTGCAGGACCCAAGGCGGTCCGCAACATGCGTGCACCGCGGGAGATCACCTCAGCCTGGAAGGTATGGACCGTCATCATCACCCCGATTGCAGGACCGTGTGAGCAGCGGTCGTTGAATGGGGTCGATTAGAAGGAGGAGGAAATAGGTCGGCGCAACAAGTTCGAAGGGGTCGTAGTGCCCTGGCGTGTAAAGGCAGGTGGACGGCGGCCCGACCTCAGGAGCGATGGCTTCCCTCATCCGCTGCTTCATCCGCAGGCGCGACGTCCAGGGAGATCTCGTCGGCCAGGGTCCGGCCTTTGGCCAGGCGCCGGCCGAGCGCCTCGACATAGCCTTCGTAACGCTCCCGGCCCTTGGCCTGCGCGCCCGGCTGCGCTGTATCCGGCAGAGGCGGAGTGGCCGTCAGCCAGAAGCGTACGAAGAGCGCCAACGCCTCGTTCGAAATGGTGACATGGCGCTCCAGCCGGTCGACCTGTCGGATGAGCCGGTCCAGCCGGCGGCCAAGCGCCCCTTCCAGCCGTTCGGAACCGTCCGGCGACAGAAAGGATGCCACGGCGGCTTCCACAATGAGTGCCTGCGGCACGCGCTTGCGCTGTGCATAGTCGGCGAGCTTGATCGCCAGGTCGGGCGGCAAGCGGAACGTATGCTTGGTCCGCATCCGTCGACTCAGAGGTCGATACCGTCGCCGGGATCCAATGCGGCCTGGCGGGCGAGACCTCGGGCAGCGGTACGCAACGCGCGAGCGCGCACGGCGTCCTCGTCGGGCTCATCCTCGCCAAACACAAACTCCGGTGAGGGCTTCGCTGGCTCGGGCGCGATGTCTTCATGCTCGGCAAGCTCCGGCTCTCGGCGGATCCCGCCGTTAGCGGGATCATCGACGGGATGCACCGCATGGAAGCCTGCCACTCCCTCGCTCCCGCCCCGACTCGCCGGAGCGGGCGTGCCGCTCCAGTCATCTCCCGCTGCGCTAATAACCTTCGGACTTTCCGGCTTCGGTACCGGAAACAGACGCTCCGTCAACCGCCGGTCCTCGTAATACCGTGCCTTCCTGGCTCGAATCGGTGGACAGCCGGAGACCAGCACCAGTTCGTCGGTGGCCGGCAGTTGCATGACCTCTCCAGGCGTCAGCAGCGGTCGCGCCGTCTCCTGCCGCGAGACCATGAGATGGCCGAGCCAGGGGCTCAGCCTGTGCCCGGCATAGTTCCGCGCGTCGCGAATCTCGGTGGCAGTGCCGAGCGCATCCGAGACGCGCTTGGCGGTGCGCTCATCGTTGGTAGCGAAAGAGACGCGCACATGGCAGTTGTCGAGAATGGCATTGTTCGGACCGTAGGCCTTCTCGATCTGGTTGAGCGACTGGGCGATGAGGAAGCTCTTCAGCCCGTAGCCTGCCATGAAGGCGAGCGCGGACTCGAAGAAGTCGAGGCGACCCAATGCGGGGAACTCATCGAGCATGAGGAGCAACCTGTGGCGCCGGCCCTTGGCATGGAGTTCCTCGGTCAGCCGGCGGCCGATCTGATTCAGTACGAGTCGCACCAGTGGCTTGGTCCGGCTGATGTCGGATGGCGGCACGACGAGGTAAAGGGTCGTCGGCCGCTCGTTCTCGACGAGATCACGGATGCGCCAGTCGCAACGGCGGGTCACCTGAGCGACCACGGGGTCCCGGTACAGGCCGAGGAACGACATGGCGGTCGAGAGCACGCCGGAGCGTTCGTTCTCGCTCTTGTTCAGCAGTTCCCGGGCGGCCGAGGCGATCACCGGATGGGTCCCGGCTTTGCCGAGATGCGGCGTCGTCATCATCGCCCGGAGCGTCGTCTCGATCGGCTGCTTCGGATCGGACAGGAAGGCCGCGACGCCGGCCAGCGTCTTGTCCTGCCCGGCATACAGAACATGCAGGATCGCGCCGACCAGCAGGGCATGGCTGGTCTTTTCCCAATGGTTTCGACGCTCCAACGCCCCTTCTGGATCGACAAGGACGTCCGCAATGTTCTGGACGTCGCGGACCTCCCATTCTCCGCGGCGAACCTCGAGCAGCGGGTTGTAGGCGGCCGACTCCGCATTGGTCGGATCGAACAGCAGCACGCGGCCATGCCGGGCACGGAAGCCCGACGTCAGCTCCCAGTTCTCGCCCTTGATGTCGTGAACGATCGAGCTGCCCGGCCAGGTCAGCAAGGTCGGCACGACCAGGCCGACACCCTTGCCGCTTCGCGTCGGCGCAAAGCACAAGACATGCTCCGGACCGTCATGGCGCAGGTAGTCGGAACCGAGTTTTCCGAGCACGACCCCGTCCGGGCCGATCAGCCCCGCATTGCGTGCCTCGCGCGCTGTGGCCCAGCGCGCCGAGCCATAGGTCGCCACGTTCTTGGCTTCGCGTGCGCGCCAAACAGACATGGCGATGGCGACGGCAATCGAGATAAACCCGCCCGAGGCCGCGACGCAGGCGCCTTCGACGAAGATGGAAGGCGCGTAGGCATCATAGGCGTACCACCACCAGAAGAAGGCCGGTGGGAGGTAGACCGGAACGTCAGCGAGTTCGAACCAGGGCGGCCCAAGCTGCGGTTGATAGCCCAGCCGCCAGGCCGTCCATTGCGTCGCCCCCCACAGGGTGACGAGCACGATGGCGAAAACGAGGGTCACCTGCCCCCAGAGGATCTTGGTCGCGGACATAGCGACGCAAGATCAGGCCGTTACTCTTCGTCAGTACAAGAGCAGGATCACGCGGAGCGCTTGCGCGGCGGCCCTGGCGTGTAATTCGGAAACTGGATCAGAC
>JAKFVZ010000673.1 GCA_021732965.1 Reyranella sp. | reverse complement strand
ATCAGCTTCTTCGAGAACTTCATCCAGATCGTGGTGCTGCTGTTCGCCTGGATCGTGGTGCTGCTCGCCTTCTTCATTCTTGCCGTTCAGCTCTTCATCACCCTGATCGAGTTCAAGCTGACGACGCTCGCCGGTTTCGTGCTGATCCCCTTCGGACTGTTCAGCAAGACGGCCTTTCTGGCTGAGCGCGTTCTGGGCAACGTCGTGTCCTCCGGCGTGAAGGTGCTGGTGCTGGCGGTCATCGTCGGCATCGGCTCGACGCTCTTCTCTCAGTTCACCTCGGGCACCGGTGCCCAGCCCTCCATCGAGGAGGCCATGGCGCTGGTGCTTGCCTCCCTGGCCCTGCTGGGCCTCGGCATCTTCGGGCCCGGCATCGCCAACGGCATCGTCTCGGGCGGACCCCAGCTGGGGGCCGGGGCGGCGGTGGGAACCGGGCTTGCGGCCGGCGGGCTTGCCGCCGCCGGCGGAGCCCTGGCAACCGGTGGTGCGAGCGCGCTGGCCGGTGCCGCGGGCGCGGCCGCCCGGGGATCTGCCGCCCTGGCAGGTGGCGCCGCGACCGCCTACCGCGCCGGTGGTCTCTCCGGCGTGACCGGGGCGGGCGCGTCCGCCGCGGCCAGCCCGCTCCGCCGGGCGGCCGAAAGCGTTTCGAGCAGCTTCGAAGCCGGCAGTCGCGCCGCTGCCGGCGGTGCCGAGACCGGCACTGCGGCTTCTCCGCCGGACGGGCCGCCTGCCTGGGCGCGGCGCATGAGGCGCAGTCAGGCCGCCAGTCACGGGGCTTCCGCGGCAACACACGCCATCCGCTCCGGCGATCACGGTGGCGGCGGCGCCTCCATCGACCTTTCTGAAGGGAACCATTGATGTTCAAGCGTTCATCCGTCCGTTACGGCCACACACCCGTGCCGGAGACGCCTTACCAGAAGGCCGCGCAGGTCTGGGACGACCGGATTGGCTCGGCGCGCGTGCAGGCCCGGAACTGGCGCCTGATGGCGTTCGGTTGCCTGGTCTTGGCCGCCGGTCTTGCCGGTGGGCTCGTCTGGCAAGCGGCGCGGGGGACAATCACGCCCTGGGTCGTGCAGGTCGACAGGCTTGGCCGGGCGCAGGCGATCGCGCCGGCCGATGCCTCCTATCGGCCGACCGATCCGCAGATCGCCTTTCACCTTGCGCGTTTCATCGAGGACGTGCGCGGGCTGCCGTCCGACCCTGTCGTGTTGCGCCAGGGCTGGCTGCGGGCCTACGAGTTCACGACGGATCGCGGCGCGGCAGCCTTGAACGACTATGCGCGCCACGCCGATCCTTTCGCCAAGCTCGGCAAGATGCAGGTCTCCGTCGAGGTCTCGAGCGTCATACGGGCATCGCCGGACAGTTTCCGGGTGGCGTGGACCGAGCGCCGCTATGAAAGCGGCCAGCTCGCCGCCACCGAGCGCTGGACCGCCATCCTTACCATCGTGATCGAACAGCCACGCGACGCCGATCGCCTGCGCAAGAATCCGCTCGGCGTATTCGTCAACGCCATCAACTGGTCGAAGGAACTCGCACAATGAGGTACCGCAGCATGCGGCCGGCCCTCTTCGTCTCCCTGCTGGCGATTGCAGGATGCGCGTCCACCAAGCCGCCGCAGGTCAGTTACGACGAGACTGTGCCGCCGCTTCCGGTGTCCTCGGTGCCTGCGGAGGATCCGCCACCGCGGCCTCTGCATGTTCCACCGGCCTGGACGCCGGCGCGCGGAGGACCGGGGGATGCAAGGGATCCGGTGGCGCGCGTCGAGGCCGCCAATGGCGCCGCGCGGGTGGAGCCGCGCCGCGAGGGCTACTTCAACGCCGTGCAGGTGTTTCCCTACAGCCCGGGGGCCCTCTATCAGGTCTACGTCGCGCCGGGACAGGTCACCGACATCGCCCTGGAACCCGGCGAGCAGCTCACCGGTTCAGGGCCGGTAGCGGCTGGCGACACGGTACGGTGGATTATTGGCGACACGGAGAGCGGTAACGGCGATACGCGGCGGGTCCACATCCTGGTCAAGCCGACCCGGCCTGCCATCGAGACCAACCTTGTGGTCAACACCGACCGGCGCACCTATCTCATTGAGTTGCGAGCTCACGAGCGGCCCTACATGCCATCGGTCTCCTGGTTCTACCCGGAGAGCCGAGGCAAGAACCTTCGCGCTCTGCCGCCGGTGCCGGTTCTCCCTGAGATCGCCCAGCGCCGGTACCGATACTTGATCGAGGGCGACAAGCCGCCCTGGCGTCCGGTCAACGCCTACGACGATGGGCGCAAGGTCTATGTCGAGTTCTCGCCCGGCATCGTGCAGGGCGAGATGCCGCCTCTCTTCGTCGTCGGCGCGGATGGCAAGCCGGAGCTCGTCAACTCCCGTGCATACGGCAACGTCCTGATCGTCGATCGCCTGTTTGCCGCGGCCGAGTTGCGCCTGGGCGGCGAGAGCCAGCAGATCGTCCGGATCGTCCGCACGGATGGAAGGCCGCCGCGATGACCGATCAGTCGCTGTCGGATTCCACACAATCGACGACCGCTCAGCCCTTCCGGCTGCGATCGGAGGGGCCTCGCGTCACCCGTCTGTCGCGCACTGTGCTGATTGGCGGAACGGCGCTAGGCCTTATCCTGGTCTGCGGCGCCGTGCTGTGGGCTTTGCAGGGAGACCGGCTGCGTGGCGTCACGCCGCAAGAACTCTACACGACCGACCGGCCGCGCATGGCCGACGGTCTGGCGGCACTGCCGCGAGATTACACCGGCGTTCCTCGGGATGTGCCAGTTCTCGGACCGCCGCTGCCGGGCGACCTCGGCCGACCGATCGTAGCAGCCCAAGGTCAAGCCGCCCCATCGTCGCCCGACGCCGAGCAGCAGCGCCGGGCTCAGGAGACGGAAGCGGCCCGCGTCAGCCGCCTGTTCGCTCCCGGCAATCGCCAGACACAGCCTGGCGCTGCAAGTATTCCCTCGTCTCAGCATTCAATGTCGGCAGCGGCGTCGGCGACAGATGAAGCCTCGGTCCAGAATGGACAGGACCGCAAGCTCGCCTTCATGAATGCGCCCGTCGATCGGAAAACGACGAGTCTCGATCGTCTGGTGCGGCCCGCTTCACCGTTTGTGCTGCAGGCCGGCGCTGTCATTCCTGCGGCGCTCGTCACCGGCCTTCGGTCCGACCTGCCGGGACAGATCACCGCGCAGGTGACGGAGAACGTCTACGACACGCCGACTGGTGGCACGTTGCTGATTCCGCAAGGGGCGCGGCTGATCGGCATTTACGACAGCCAGGTTAGCTTCGGGCAGTCGCGACTTCTTCTGGTCTGGACGCGATTGCTTCTGCCCAATGGCTTTTCGATCGTGCTCGAGCGCCAGCCCGGGGCCGATTCTAGCGGGCAGGCCGGTCTGGAAGACGGCGTCGACCACCACTGGGGATCCCTGTTCAAGGCCGCGCTTCTTTCCACCATCCTGGCGGTCGGCACTGAAGTGGGCTCTGATCAGAACGACAGCGA
>JAKFVZ010000454.1 GCA_021732965.1 Reyranella sp. | reverse complement strand
GCCTTCCGCCAGCGTGAGAGCGGTCTCGATCGAATCGGCCAGGCGATTGCCTAGATCGGGCTTCACGACGATGCGGTCCACGACCACGTCGATGTCGTGCTTGTATTTCTTGTCGAGCGACGGCGCCTCGGCGATCTCATAGAGCTTGCCGTCGATCTTCACGCGCTGGAAACCCTTGCGCTGAAGCTCCTGCAGCTCCTTGCGATACTCGCCCTTCCGGCCGCGCACGATCGGCGCCATCAGGTAGAGCCGCGTGCCGTCCGGCATCGTCTTGATGCGGTCGACCATCTGGGAAACGGTCTGGCTCTCGATCGGCAGCCCGGTGGCGGGCGAATAGGGCACGCCGACGCGCGCGAACAGCAGGCGCAGATAGTCGTAGATCTCGGTGACGGTGCCGACCGTCGAGCGCGGATTGCGCGAGGTCGTCTTCTGCTCGATCGAGATCGCGGGCGATAGGCCCTCGATCGAATCGACGTCGGGCTTCTGCATCAGTTCGAGGAACTGGCGCGCATAGGCCGAGAGACTCTCGACGTAGCGGCGCTGGCCCTCGGCGTAGATCGTGTCGAAGGCGAGCGACGACTTGCCCGAGCCCGAGAGGCCGGTGATCACCACCAGCCGGTCGCGCGGCAGGTCGACGTCGACATTCTTGAGATTGTGCTCGCGCGCTCCCCGGACGGAGATGAAGCGATGCGGTTCGGCAGATTGTAAGCGTGACTTGGCCATCTGGACCGGGACAATAAGGTATGCGGGGGATCACCGCATATGGCGATTAACCCCCAGCCCCGCCAGTCCCTGCGTCAAGCTGGCGATGCTTGCGCTGCCAGCACCCGCGCCGTCGGCCGGTCGTTCATCAGGAGCTGCGCGGTGCCCGCGATCAGCCCGATCAGGACGCCGATCTTCCAGGCGAGGTCGTAGGAGCCCATCAGGTCGTAGAGATAGCCGCCGCCCCAGGCGCCGAGGAAGGAGCCGGCCTGGTGGCTGAGGAAGGCGATACCGGTCAGGGTCGACAGGAAGCGCAGGCCAAAGATCTGCACCACCAGCCCGTTGACCAGGGGAATCACCCCCAGCCACAGCGTGCCCATGGCAGCGCCAAACAAAACGACCGAGAGCGGGGTGGGTGGGAACAGGAAGAACAGCGCCACGGTCAGCGAGCGCAACAGATAGATCGCCCCCAGCAGTAGGCGCTTGGGGTATTTGTCACCCAGCCAACCGAACAACCACGAACTCAGGATGTTGAATCCGCCGATCAGCATCAGCGCCACGGCGCTGTAGGAGGCATCCATGCCGCATTGGGCGAGATAGGTCGGGAGGTGGGTGGTGATGAAGACGAGCTGCAGGCCGCAGACGAAGAAGGCGAGCGCCATCACGACATAGCCGCTGTGTCGCCGGGCCTCGTCGAGCGCGCCGCCCAACGTGAGATTGCGGTCGGTCGACAGGCTGTTGGGCAGCTTGTCGGCCCGACTGCCGATCCAGGCGGCCGGCAGCATCGCCAGGGCCAGGATCACGAAGGCCCAGACGGCGGCCCGCCAGCCGTCGGTATTCAGGAGGTAGGCGGCAATCGGTGCGGTCACCATGGTGCCGACCGAGCCGGCCGCCGAGACGAGACCGAAGGCCAGTGTGCGGCGGCCGGGCTCGACCACGCGTGCGGCGATGTTTGCCGTGATGCCGGAGGTCGTGCAGGCCAGCGACACGCCGATCAGCACGCCGGCGCCCAGGATGATGGGCAAGAGGCTCTGCGCCGTCGCCGTCAGCCAGATGCCGACGATGAAGAGAACGCTGCCGATCAGGGCGACCCAGCGCGTCCCGTATTTGTCGGCGAAGACGCCGGCGATGGGCTGGCTCACGCCCCAGGCGACCTGCTGGACGGAGATCGCCAGCGCGAAGTCGGAGATGGCGATGCCCAGTTCCCGGGAGGCCGGCGCCTGGAAAAGGCCGAGATTCTGCCGGATGCCCATCGCCAGGGTCATCATCAGCGCCGCGCCGCCCAGCATGGCGTAGGCCTGGCCGGTGGAAACCTGCGGGACGTGGAAGGATTTGCTCATGGCCGGGGAAGATACGGGAGAGTTTGCTGTCCCAACCAATGAATTGTCGGAGGGCCCGCATGAGCAGACTTCACGTCACAACCGTTATTCGGTGGCTGCCCACAGGCTCTCGACTTTAGAATCTGTCGGAGGCTCAAGGCTTCAGCCACAAAAAGGGCTGGTCGCTGCTCACAACAGCGCCAGCCCTAGGTCGATGCCGAAGGTCTCAGAGCGAGGCCATGCGACAACGAAGTAACGCCAGTCTGCGGTTTGGGGCTGGCGGCCGTCAAGCACGCGGAACGTGTGGCCTCGCTCTCCTTGTTGGAAACACCACAGGAGACTGAAATGGCGCTTTTTGCCGTAAGCTATGACCTGCACAACAACCGCCAATACGAGCCGCTTTGGAACGCGCTCCAATCTGCGGGAGGGGTTCGGCTGCTGGAATCTTTCTGGCTGCTGAAATCAACGCACAGCGCTGACATCCTTCGCAATCTGCTGAAGGCTCTCGTAGATGCCGATGACGCTGTTGCAGTCGTTGAGGTTACCCCGACAGCTGACTGGGCGACCACAGCGAATGTCTACACCGACGGTACGAACCTCCTCCAGACTCGGTAGGTCGAGAACGCCCACCCCGTAGCTACCTCTGGGTGGGCGAATTCGCTGTTTCGCGCAAAATCAAGTGTGAGCACCGCCAGCAGCTGACGGCCGACGCAACCCTTAGGCTCTCGCGAGATGCCCCGCCGCGGCACAAACAGTCACGCGGCCCGCGTGAAGGCATGACCTCACGTCTCTAGCCTGCACCGGGCTGAGCCCTTCCGCCTGGCCGACGAGGCAGGCCGGAGTCGATCGCATCGCGGACCCGGCAGGCTGGTACGCCGTCGCCGGCTCGGCGCCCGACGCTATGGACCATCGCTTGTATCGCTTCGCCACCCGGGCTGGGGCCGAGCCGATGCAGCGCTGGATCGCGGAGTTCGGAATCGGGGCGCGGCCCGCTGCGAGGCTGTACCAAGCCAAAGCTCGGCGCCGCCGGCGTGTAGAAGAGGCCGAGATTCTGCCGGCCCCATGGCGAGGGCCATCATGAGAAGAGCTTACCCCACAACAGCAATTTGGTGTCTTCCCACAGGCGGGCGGCGCTAGGTTGCCCGCCGTGAGGTAGGTGCCGCGTCCCGCGGCGCCGGGAAAGCCAAGGAGGCCCCCATGGCGGGCAGCGTCAACAAAGTCATTCTCGTCGGAAATCTCGGCCGCGACCCCGAAGTGAAGTCCATGCAGGATGGGCGTTAGCTGGTGAACATGTCGGTGGCGACCTCCGAGACCTGGCGCGACCGCAACAGCGGCGAGCGCAAGGAGCGCACCGAGTGGCACAGCGTCGTGATCTTCAACGACAAGCTGGCCGAGGTCGCCCAGAAGTTCCTCAAGAAGGGCGCCAAGGTCTATCTCGAAGGCCAGCTCACCACCCGCAAGTGGAC
>JAKFVZ010000232.1 GCA_021732965.1 Reyranella sp. | reverse complement strand
CCCGGGTGGTCATCCCGGGTTAGAGCGCCGCGCCCATGGCGGCGAGGGTGCGGGCCACCAGCCTGCCGACGACGCGCAGCTTCTCGAGCTGCTCTTCATTCTCGATGGTCATAGTTGTACCTTCGTAGCCGGCGTTGACGTTTACGTAAAGGTAAACTACCTACGCTATGCTGGCGGACGAACCGCCGCCGGCCCACAGTCCCTTCAAGAAGACTGACCATCCTGTTCGTTGGAGGACGACGCTCGTGACTGCTTTGGCCGCGCACTACACGCCCGAACACCAGATGTTCCGCGACACCTGCCGGCGCTTTTTCGAGAAAGAAGTGAGTCCGTTCCACATGGAATGGGAGAAGCAGGGCATCGTGCCGCGCGACCTGTGGCGCATGGCGGGCGAGCAGGGGCTTTTAGGCATGACCATGCCTGAGGCCTATGGCGGCGCCGGCGCCGATTTCCTCTACAGCGCCATCATGATCGAGGAGCAGGGCCGAGCGCTGGCGTCGGGTCCGGCCTTCTCGCTGCACAACGACATCGTGGTTCCCTACCTGCTCCACTACGGCACCGAGGAGCAGAAGAAGAAGTGGATCCCGAAGGCCTGCTCCGGCGAGCTGGTCACGGCCATCGCCATGACCGAGCCGGGCACGGGCTCCGACCTGCAGGCGATCAAGACGACGGCCGTCATGGACGGCAACGAGTGGGTCATCAACGGCTCCAAGACGTTCATTTCCAACGGCCAACTAGCCGACCTGGTGATCGTGGTCGCCAAGACCGATCCCAAGCTCGGCGCCAAGGGCACGTCGCTGATCGCCGTCGAAACCAAGAGCGAGGGCTTCAAGCGCGGCCGCAATCTCGAGAAGATCGGCATGAAGGCGCAGGACACGTCCGAGCTGTTCTTCCAGGATGTGCGCGTGCCGGCGGATCATCTGCTGGGCGGACCGGGCATGGGCTTCGTGCAGCTGATGCAGCAGCTTCCGCAGGAGCGGCTGGTGATCGCGATCCAGGCGGTGGCGGCGATCGAGGCGGCGCTGGAACATACGCTCGCCTACGTGAAGGAGCGCAAGGCGTTCGGGAAGCAGATCATCGATTTCCAGAACACGCGCTTCAAGCTCGCGGAACTCAAGACCAAGGCCCATATCGCCCGCGTCTTCGTCGACGATTGCGTGGCGAAGCATCTCAAGGGCGAACTCGACGTCGCGACCGCGGCGATGGCCAAGTACTGGACGACCGAGTTGCAATGCGAGCTGATCGACGAGTGCCTGCAGTTCCACGGCGGCTACGGCTACATGTGGGAGTATCCCATTGCGCGCCTCTACGCCGACGCCCGCGTGCAGAAGATCTACGGCGGCACCAACGAGATCATGAAAGAACTCATTGGACGGACGCTCTGATTCCTCTCCCCCGCTAGGGGGAGAGGTTAGGTGAGGGGGCTGGAGGGGGTGTGCGATACCCCCTCACCCGCCCTCTCCCCCTAGCGGGGGAGAGGAGTTTGAATTCCAGACGAAGGAGACCGACATGACCGACGCATACATCTACGACGCCGTCCGCACCCCGCGCGGCAAGGGCCGCAAGGACGGCTCGCTGCACGAAGTGACTCCAGTCCGCCTGGCCGTCACGGCGCTGCAGGCAGTCGCTGCCCGCAACAATCTCGACACGCATCTGGTCGACGACATCGTCCTGGGCTGCGTCATGCCGATCGGCGAGCAGGGCGCCGACATCGCGCGCACCGCTTCGGTGATGGCGGGCTACGCCGAGACCGTCTCGGGCGTGCAGATCAACCGCTTCTGCGCCTCGGGCCTCGAAGCCACCAACATGGCGGCGGCGCAGGTCATGTCGGGCCAGAGCCAGGCCGCGATTGGCGGCGGCGTCGAGAGCATGAGCCGCGTGCCCATGGGCTCCGACGGCGGCGCCTGGGCGGTCGATCCGGCCGTGGCGATCCCGATGTATTTTGTGCCCCAGGGCGTTTCGGCCGACCTGATCGCCACCAAGTACGGCATGAGCCGCGACGACGTCGACAGCTACGCCGTCGAATCGCAGAGGCGCGCCAAGGCCGCCTGGGACGCCGGCTACTTCAAGAAGTCGATCGTCCCCGTACGTGACCAGAACGGCGTCGAGCTGCTGGCGCACGACGAGTTTCTGCGCCCGACCACGACCATGCAGACGCTGGCCGCGCTGGAACCCAGCTTCAAGATGCAGGGCGAGATGATGCCTGGCTTCAACGCGGTGGCGCAGCAGCGCTATCCCGAGGTCGAGAAGATCCATCACGTCCACCATGCCGGCAACTCGTCGGGCATCGTCGACGGCGCCGCCGCGATCCTGGTGGGGTCCAAGGAGTTCGGCGAGAAGGCGGGGCTCAAGCCGCGCGCGCGCATCCGCTCCTTCGCCTCGATCGGTTCGGAGCCGGCGATCATGCTGACCGGCCCGGCCCCGGCTTCGGAGAAGGCGCTGAAGCGCGCCGGCATGTCAGTGAGCGACATCGACCTGTTCGAGCTGAACGAGGCCTTCGCCGCCGTCGTCCTGCGCTACATGCAGGTCCTCAAGATGCCGCACGACAAGATCAACGTGAACGGCGGCGCGATCGCCATGGGCCATCCGCTGGGCGCCACCGGCGCTATGATCCTGGGCACGCTGCTCGACGAGCTCGAGCGCCGCAACCTCTCGACCGGCCTCGCCACGCTCTGCGTCGGCGGCGGCATGGGCACCGCCACCATCATCGAGCGGGTCTGAGACAGCTGGACCCATTGCCCACCCTTCGAGACGGCCGCTGCGCGGCCTCCTCAGGGTGAGGCGGTGGTTAAGGAAAAATCCTCACCCTGAGGAGCGAGCAGAGCGAGCGTCTCGAAGGGTGGCCACGGGAAGAATTCGGAGATCAAGCATGATCAACTACAACGTCGATTCGCACGGCATCGCGACCATCACCTGGGACATGCCCAACCGCGCGATGAACGTGCTGAACGAGGCCTCGATGACGGCCTATGCCGGCGCGCTCGAGACCGCGCTGAAGGACGAGAAGGTCAAGGGCATCATCATCACGTCGGGCAAGGACAGCTTCATCGCCGGCGCCGACCTGGAGATGATCCTGAGCCTCGACACGTCCGACGCGTCGAAGCTGATGGAGCAGTTCAGCCAGCTCCAGAAGATGTTTCGCCAGCAGGAGACCGGCGGCAAGCCGATCGTCGCGGCGATCAACGGCACGGCGCTGGGCGGCGGCTTCGAGATCTGCCTCGCCACGCACTATCGCATCGCCTCCGCCAATCCGAAGACCAAGGTCGGTCAACCCGAGGTGAAGATCGGCCTGCTGCCGGGCGGCGGCGGCACGCAGCGCATCCCGCGGCTGATCGGCGTGCAGAACGCCGCGCCGATCCTGCTCGAGGGCAAGGACCTCACGGTCGATGCCGCCAAGAGCCTCGGCCTGATCCACGAGGTCGTGCCGGCGGGCTCCACACCTGGCCGCCGGGCGTCATGACCTTCATCGGCGGCAGCGCGATGATCCG
>JAKFVZ010000152.1 GCA_021732965.1 Reyranella sp. | reverse complement strand
CGACATGACGGCCGCGCTTCGCTTGACCGACCTGACCGTGAGCTACGACCGCCATCCGGCGGTCCATCACGTGTCGGCGGAGATCCCGGCCGGCGAGATGACCGCCATCGTCGGCCCCAACGGCGCTGGCAAGAGCACGCTGCTGAAGGCCCTGCTGGGTCTGGCGCCGCGGATCGAGGGCCGCATCGAGTGCACGGCCAGGCGCATCGCCTATCTGCCGCAGCAGGCGGAGATCGACCGCTCCTTCCCGATCTCGGTGCTCGACACGGTGCTGCTCGGCCGATGGTCGCGCTTCGGCGGTTTCGGTGCCGCCAAGCATGTCGATCTGCACGATGCCCATCATGCCATCGAGGCGGTCGGGCTCGGCGGTTTCGAGCGCCGTCCGATCGACACGCTCTCGGTCGGCCAGTTCCAGCGCGTGCTGTTCGCGCGCCTGCTTCTGCAGGACGCCGATCTTGTCCTGCTCGACGAGCCGTTCGCCGCGATCGACAGCAAGACCGTCGCCGACCTGATGGTGGTGATCCGCCGCTGGCGGGAAGAGAAGCGTACCGTCGTGGCGGTGCTGCACGATTTCGACCAGGTCCGGCGCGACTTCCCGCATGCGCTGTTGCTGGCGCGCGAACTGGTCGACGTCGGCCCGACCGCGCGCGTGCTCTCGTCAGAGAACCTGCTGCGGGCGCGTGCCATGGCGGAAGCCTGGGACGAGCATGCCGGCGCCTGCGAAGTGCCGATGCGGCTCAGCGCCTGATCGAAGGCTGCGTCCGATGTTGCACGAGTATGTGATCGCGCCCTTCGCCGATTTCGGCTTCATGCGCCGCGCGCTGGTCGCGAGCCTGGCGTTGTCGGTCGGCGGCTCGGCGATCGGCGTGTTCCTGATCCTGCGCCGCATGAGCCTGATGGGCGATGCGCTGGCGCATTCGCTGCTGCCCGGCGCGGCGATGGGTTTCCTGATCGGCGGCCTCTCTTTGCCGGCGATGAGTCTCGGCGGTTTCATCGCCGGTGTCGCGACGGCGCTCCTGTCGGGCGTGATCGCGCGCTTCTCCAGCATGCGCGAGGATGCGAGCTTCGCTGCGGCCTATCTCACGGCGATGGCGCTGGGCGTACTCATCGTCTCGCTGCGTGGGTCGGCGGTCGACCTGATGAACATATTGTTCGGCGCCATCCTCGCGGTCGACGACGGCGCGCTGATCCTCGTCGTGTCGACGGCGACGCTCACGCTCGTGGGACTCGCCGCCATCTATCGCCCGCTGGTCGTGGAGTGCTTCAACCCGGGCTTCCTCGCCGCCATGGGCGTGCGCGGCTCGCTCTACCACTATCTCTTCCTGTCGCTCGCCGTGCTGAACATGGTGGCGGGCTTCCAGGCGCTGGGCACCCTGATGGCGCTGGGCCTCATCCTGTTGCCGGCCGTCGCCTCGTCCTTCTGGGCGCGCGAGGTCTGGTCGATGAGCCTGGTCGCCGCGCCGATGGCCTTCGCGTCGGCGGCGGTCGGTCTCCTCGTCTCGTTCCATGCCGGTCTGCCGTCCGGCCCGGTGATCGTGCTGTTCGCCAGCTGCTTCTTCCTGCTGTCGCTGCTGTTCGGCACGCGCGCCTCGGTGCGGGCGCGCCTGTCACGGCCGGTTCACTTGCGCGGGTAACGCGGCAGGCTAGGGTGACCTCCGTGGAGGAAACCTGAAATGACCAACTCACCGGTGCCGGGCGTCACGCTCAAGACGACGACGGCCAACAACATCCACATGCGTTACGCCGAGGCAGGGAGCGGACCGCTCGTCCTGTTCTGCCATGGCTGGCCCGAGAGTTGGTATTCGTGGCGCCATCAGCTCCAGGCGGTGAGCGCCGCCGGCTTCCGCGCCGTCGCGCCCGACATGCGCGGCTATGGCGGCACGCAGTCGCCCGAACCGATCGACCAGTACACGCTCTATCATCTGGTGGGCGACATGGCCGAGCTGGTGAAGGCGCTGGGCGAGACGAAGGCAGTCATCGTGGGGCACGACTGGGGCGCGCCCGTCGCCTGGCATGCAGCGCTCTGGCGGCCCGATCTCTTCACCTCGGTCTCGGCCATGAGCGTGCCCTACGCGCCGCCGGGCTATGTCGACATCCTGTCGGCGCTGGAGAAGCTCGGCATCGACAACTTCTATCTTCAGTACTTCCAGAAGCCGGGCGTGGCCGAGGCCGAGCTGCAGCAGGACATTCGCGGTGCCCTCCGCAAGCTCTACTACACGGCCGGCGGCGAGATGACGGAGAAGGACAAAGGCTTCGGCCGTCTGACCGGCGGCACGCTCCTGGCCAACACCGTCGATCCGGAGAAACTGCCCGCGTGGCTGAGCGACGCCGACCTCGATTACTACGCGGGCGAGTTCGCGCGTGCCGGTTTCCGCGGCGGGCTCAACTGGTACCGCAACCTGCGCCGCAACTGGGAACTGAGCGGACCTTGGCGCGGCCAGCCGATCCGCCAGCCCTCGCAGTTCATCGCCGGCAGCCGCGACGGCGTGCTGCGCTTCCCGGCCGCCAAGAGCCAGCTCGAAGCCTATCCGAAGACCCTGCCCGGCCTGCGCGGCAGCCACATCCTCGAAGGTGCGGGCCATTGGGTGCAGCAGGAGCGCGCCGCCGAGGTGAACCGCCTGCTGATCGAGTTCCTGAAGGGGCTTTGAATAACTGTCGTCCTGAGCGCAGCGAAGGACCTAGCAGGGCGACCAACGCACTGCGTAGCTGGCGTGAGATCCTTCGCTTCGCTCAGGATGACAACATCTTCTGCATTGGCGTCTCTGCGCCAATCCCACTGCGCTAAACCAGCGTGCGCAGCTCTGCGGTAGCGACCGACAGCATGGCGAGGTCGATCGTGCCCGCCGCGGCAAGGTCCTCCTTCAGCAGCCGGTCGACCCGTTCCAGCGCCAGCTTGCGCGGTTCGCTCCAGGCGGCCAGCGCGGCATCGGGATCGCAATCGTTGCCGCCGCCGGCGCGCAGGGCGGAGCGCAGCAGGTCGGCATGCAGGGCAGCCAGTTCATCCTGCAAGGCGAGCGCGGCCTGCGAGGGCCACAGCCCGTCGCGCGGCAGCTTCTGCGCGGCATTGGCCAGCAGTGCGAGCGACAACCGCTCGCCCAGCTTGAAGTAGAGCCTTGCCGCGTTGCCGATGGAGCAGCCGTTGGCTTCCGCCGCCAAGGCGAGATCGCCGGCGGCCGAAAGCGTTTCGAGCGCCGCGGCGCGGCGGGCGAGATCGGCCGGTGCGCCCATCGCCTCGAAAGCGGCTGAGCGTTCTCCCAGGGCCGCGCCTTCGGCTTCGCCGACCAGGTCGGCGTTCAGGTCGCCCAGCTCGGCGACGGCGCGGCCCAGTTGCGCGGTCGCGGCGGTCGTGTCGAGCGGCTGCGGCAGGCGGCGCAGGGTCCACTGGACGGTGCGCACGACGAAGCGCTGCGAGGCGACCAGCATGCGAAGCTGCGCCTCGGCCTTGAGCTGGCCGTCGAGCGCCTCGATGTCGGCCCACAGGTCGCGCAGCTTCCAGGCG
>JAKFVZ010000151.1 GCA_021732965.1 Reyranella sp. | reverse complement strand
CGATCGAGCGGACGGTGAGGGATGCGCCGATGACGCCGGGTGCCACGAACCCGGACCGACCGGCCTCGATCCCCATTCCGGCCGACCCGGCGAACCCGGCTCCGGTCACGCCGCAGGAGTAGCGCCGTGACCGACTGCTATCCGAGGCTCGACATGCCCGTCTACGACGATGTCGTGATGACGCCGAATGCGCCAAGCCGCGGGCTCTATCTTGTGGTCGGCGTGGTGGCTGCGATCGTGGCCGCGGTGGGCCTGATGTTCTTTTCCGGCAATACGGCGGACAGGAACGACATGGCCCGCAACCCGGATCCGGCCGGCATCGGTGCGCCGTCCGACACGACCCGCACACCTTCCGTGCCGCGCCCGGCTCCGGCGCAGCAGCAGTAGACCAAAAAAGAGCCCGACCGCGAGATCCGCGGTCGGGCGCACAGGCCTTTATTCTCTGCACTCCCGACGTAGCACGGGCGCCTGTGGGACACGTCGACTCAATCGTGCAGAGCTGACCTGCACTTCTTCATGACTTCGCGAGTTCGGCCTTCAGCGCCTCGCCGAGGGCGCGGAAGGTTTCGGTGCGCGCGGAAGAACGACGCCACACCAGACCGATCCGGCGATGAGGAACGGCGCCCACCAGCGGGCGCACCGTCACGTCGAGCCCGCGCAGGATGCCGGCGTCGATCGCCATCTGCGGCATCAACGTCACGCCCAGCCCGTTCGCCACCATCTGTGCCAGCGTGTGCAGGCTGGTGCCGTTGAAGCCGGCATTGCGCCGCGCGCCCTCCAGCTCGCAGGCGGCCAGCGCCTGGTCGCGCAGGCAGTGGCCGTCTTCCAGCAGCAGCAGGTTCTCGTCGGCGATGCTGGCGGCCGGCCGGTGGCCGGCGGGATGGACGATCGAGAACCGGTCCTCGCCGAGATCCATCACCTCGAGGTCGCCCAGCGCATAGGGTAGCGCCAGCAGCACGGCATCGAGCTCGCCGGCGTCGAGGCGTTCGAGCAGGCGCGCCGTCTGGTCCTCGCGCAGGTAGAGCTGCAGCCTGGGAAAGTCCTCCCGCAGCTTCGGCATGGCGCGGGGCAACAGGAACGGGCCGATGGTCGGGATGACACCGAGATGCAATGGCCCCGACAGCGGATCGCGCGCCGCCTGGGCCAGGTCCACCAGTTCCTCCGCGCCCTTGAGCAGCCCGCGCGCCCGCTCGGCGACGCTGCGGCCCAGCGCCGTCGGCACGACGGTACGCTTGGTACGCTCCAGCAGCGGCGCGCCCAGCAGGTCTTCCAGCTCCTGGATGCTGGCGCTCAGGGTCGACTGGCTGACCGAACAGGCCGCCGCCGCCTGGCCGAAATGGCAGCGGTCGACCACGGCCACGAGGTACCGGAGCTGCCTCAGGGTGGGGACGGGCTTCATGGCAAATATGTAATCGCTTTTACCGATTATTCAATTCGGTATTTTGCGCTTCAAACGATCTTAGAATGACCCTAAGTAACTCTCGCGACCAGTTAACCAAGGAGTTTCAAGCGTGTCCCTCATCAACACCGAGATCAAGCCGTTCAAGGCCACCGCCTTCCAGAAGGGCAAGTTCATCGACGTGACCGACGCCGACCTCAAGGGCAAGGGCAAGTGGTCGGTCGTGTTCTTCTACCCGGCCGACTTCACCTTCGTGTGCCCGACCGAGCTCGAGGACCTGGCCAACAGCTACGCCGAGTTCAAGAAGCTGGGCGTCGAGATCTACAGCGTCTCGACCGACACGCACTTCAGCCACAAGGCGTGGCACGACACGTCGGAAGCCATCAAGAAGATCGACTACGTCATGGTCGGCGACCCGACCGGCACCATCACCCGCAACTTCGGCGTGATGATCGAGGAAGCGGGCCTCGCCGACCGCGGCACCTTCGTTGTCGACCCGGACGGCAAGATCCAGATCGTCGAGATCACCGCCGGCGGCATCGGCCGCGACGCCTCGGAGCTGCTGCGCAAGGTCAAGGCCGCCCAGTACGTCGCCGCGCACCCGGGCGAAGTCTGCCCGGCCGCCTGGAAGGAAGGCGAGAAGACCCTCGCCCCCAGCCTCGACCTGGTCGGCAAGATCTAAGGAGCTGGGTGGGGAGGCATCGCGAGACGCCCCCTCACCTAACCTCTCCCCCTAGCGGGGGAGAGGAACATGAAGACGGCCTCCTCTTCCTCCTCTCCCCCCATCGGGGGGAGAGGCTGGGTGAGTGGGGAAGTAGCGGTGGAAGTGTTTCAAGGAGTACCTCCCATGTTGGACGCCAACCTCAAGACGCAGTTGAAGGGCTATCTCGAGCGCCTGACCATGCCGGTCGAGCTGGTGGCGTCGCTCGACGACGGGGCGAAGTCGGCCGAGCTGAAGGAGCTGCTGCAGGAGATCGCGAGCCTCTCGGACAAGGTCACCTTCGCCGAGGCCGACGAGGACATGCGCAAGCCCTCCTTCGCCATCGTGCGGCCGGGCACCGACGTCTCGGTGCGCTTCGCCGGCATCCCGATGGGCCATGAATTCACCTCGCTGGTGCTGGCGCTGCTGCAGGTCGGCGGCCATCCGAGCAAGGAGGCGCAGGAGACGATCGAGCGCGTGAAGGGCCTCGATGGCGACTACACGTTCGAGACCTATTTCTCGCTCTCGTGCCAGAACTGCCCCGACGTGGTGCAGGCGCTGAACCTGATGAGCGTGCTGAACCCGCGCATCCGCCACACCGCGATCGACGGCGCCCTGTTCCAGGACGAGGTCGAGAAGCGCGGCGTGATGGCCGTCCCGTCGATCTTCCTGAACAGCCTGCCGTTCGGCCAGGGCCGCATGAGCCTGGAGCAAATCCTGGCCAAGCTCGACACCGGCGCATCCGAGCGCGCGGCCGAGGAGATCGCCGCGAAGAAGCCCTACGACGTGCTGGTGGTCGGCGGCGGCCCCGCCGGCGCGGCCGCGGCGATCTATGCCGCCAGAAAGGGCATCCGCACCGGCATCGCCTCGGAGCGGTTCGGCGGCCAGGTGCTGGACACGATGGGCATCGAGAATTTCATCTCGGTCTCCCACACCGAGGGCCCGAAGATGGCCGCGGCGCTGGCCGCGCACGTCAAGGACTACGAGGTCGACGTGATGGACCTGCAGACCGCCACCAAGCTGATCCCGGCCGCGACGCCGGGCGGCCTGGCCACGGTCGAGCTGCAGAACGGCGCGACGCTCAGCGCGAAGACGATCGTCTTGTCGCCCGGCGCGCGCTGGCGGCAGATGAACGTCCCCGGCGAGGCCGAGTATCGCAACAAGGGCGTGGCCTACTGCCCGCACTGCGACGGACCGCTGTTCAAGGGCAAGCGCGTGGCGGTGATCGGCGGCGGCAATTCCGGCGTCGAGGCGGCAATCGACCTCGCGGGCCTGGTGAGCCACGTGACCCTGATCGAGTTCGACAGCCAGCTCCGCGCCGACGCGGTGCTGCAGGCCAAGCTCCGCTCGCTGCCCAACGCCACGGTGATCGTCTCGGCGCAGACCACCGAGGTGCACGGC
>JAKFVZ010000382.1 GCA_021732965.1 Reyranella sp. | reverse complement strand
ACCTAAGTCGTCTTGTCGCTGTAGTCGGCCGTGTCTATACCCTCGCCGCCTTCCAGCATGTCGATGCCCGCCACGCCCAAGAAACGGTTGGCAATGGCGTCGCCCGTCAGCGTGTCGTTGCCGTAACCGCCGACCACGCTCTCGATGTTACTGATCGTGTCCTCGCCAACGCCATTCACCATAACCACAATCGGCGTCGCGCCGGCCAGCGTCACCGACACGGCAGCGGCCTTGTCGCTGTAGTCGGCCGTGTCGATGCCTTCACCGCCGTCCAGTACGTCGTTGTCGCCAGCGCCCTTCAGCACGTCGTCTCCCGCGCCGCCCTCCAGGCGATTGACCAGCCCGTCGCCCGTCAGCAGATCGTTGCCCGAGCCGCCGATGGCATTCTCGAAGTTGCTGATCGTGTCTTCGCTCGACTTGTGGATCTTCACCACCGCCGGAGTGGCACCGGAGAGCGTCAGCGTGACGGTCACGATCTTGTCGCCGTAGTCGACGGTGTCGCTGCCCGTGCCGCCGTCAAGTATGTCCTTGCCGTTCCCGCCCTTCAGGATGTCGTTGCCGGCACCGCCTTCCAGGCGATTGACCAGGGAGTCGCCGGACAGGATGTCATTGCCCGAGCCTCCCACGACATTCTCGATGCTGCGGAGGCTGTCCTCGACCACGCCGTCCACCAGGACATCGACCGCGGTCGAGTTCGCGAGCGCGACCGCGACGGACACGGTCTTGTCGCTGTAGTCGGCCGTATCGATGCCCGCCGCGCCATCCAGCGCGTCGTTGCCGGCGCCGCCACGGAAGAAATTGGCAGTCTTGTCGCCGGTGATCGTGTCGTTGCCCGACCCGCCGATCACGTTCTCGATGTAGCGCACCGTGTCCTCGGCGACGCCGCCTACCGTCACACCGGCGCTCTTCGAGGTCGTCAGGGTCATCGCCACAGATTCTGTCTTGTCGCTGTAGTCGGCGGTGTCGATGCCCAGCCCGCCCTCGAGGGCGTCGTTGCCACCGCCGCCCTGCAGCACGTCGTTGCCTGCGCCGCCTTCCAGGCGGTTCGCGAACTGGTCGCCGGTCAGGCGGTCGCCGGCCGAGCCGCCGATCACGTTCTCGATGTTCTGGACAGTGTCCTCGAGCACGCCGTCCACCAGGACATCGGCGGGCGTCGCGCCGTTCAGAGTCAGGACGACGGAAACGGTCTTGTCGCTATAGTCGGCCGTGTCGAGGCCGATGCCGCCGTCGAGAGCGTCGATGCCCCCGCCGCCCATCAGCACGTCGTTACTGCCCCCGCCCTCGAGGCGGTTGGCGAACTGGTCGCCGGTCAGGATGTCCCTGCCCGTGCCGCCGATCACGTTTTCGACGTTGCGGACCGTATCCTCGGCCACCCCGTTCACCTTCACCGTGGCGGCGGTGGCGCCGTTCAGCGTCACGACGACGGCCGTCGTCTTGTCGCTGTAGTCGGCCGTGTCGATACCGTCGCCGCCGTCCAGCGTGTCGAGGCCGAGGCCGCCGACCAGCAGGTCGTCGCCGAGGCCGCCGCCCAGATCGTCGTTGCCGCCGCCGCCGTTCAACGTATCGTCGCCGTCCGCACCCCGGAGCGTGTCGTTGGCCCCACCGGCGCGGAGCACGAATTGCTCGACGCCGCTGTAGTCCACTCGATTGTAGAAGCGGCTATCGTCGCCGAAGAAGGCGCCCGAATAGCCTTCCGCCAGGGATCCCGTGAAGCCGAAGGAGCCGAAGCCGCGGTCAATCTGCGACCAGTCGACGATCAGCGTATCGCTGCCCGCGCCCATCGCCGCAACGTCGCGGCCACCCGTCACCGTCACGGTGTCGTCGCCGTCGTTGGTCTCGATCTGGTCGTCGAAGCCGTGCGTCGAGGTGTTGGCCAGCACCGTCGCCAGCGTCTTGACGGTGTCGTTGCCCGCGCCGGTCTTGAGGGTGAGCATCTCGATGCCGCGTACCGTTGCGCCGCCGAGATAGGTGAGCTGCACACCACTCCGGTTGAGGTCGATGTCGATGGCCTGGACCGCCGTCGCGAACGACTTGTCGGCCTCCCAGCGATCGGAATCGGCCCCGCCGTCGATGACATCAACACCCTTGCCGGTGATCACATGGTCGTTGCCCGCGCCGCTGACGACGGTGTCGTTGCCGTCTCCGGTACGGATGCCGTCATGGCCACCGCCGCTGCGGATATTGAAATGCTCGACGCCGCTGAAGTCGAGGCGATTGTAGAAGCGCCAGTCATCGCCGAAGAAGATGCCCGAGTAGCCCTCCTCCAGCGAGCCCGTCAGCACCACGCCTCCGGTGCCTACGGGATTGTAGGTCCCGACCGACCGGCCGATCAGCGACCAGTCGACGGTCAGCGTATCTGTGCCGGCCCCCATGGCGACGAGGTCGCGACCACCCGTAACCGTGACCGCATCGTTGCCTTCGTTGGTCTCGATCTGGTCGTCGAAGCCGTGCGTCGAGGTGTTGGAAACGACGGTCGCCACCGTCTTGACGGTATCGTTGCCCGCGCCGGTCTTGAGCGTCAGCATGTCGATGCCGCGCACCGTGGCGCTGCCGAGATAGGTGAGCTGCACACCGCTCCGGTTGAGGTCGATTTCGATGGCCTGCACCGCCGTCGCGAACGACTTGTCGGCCTCCCAGCGATCGTCGCCGGTCCCTCCGTCGATGACGTCGATGCCCTTGCCGGTGATCAGATGATCGTGGCCGCCGCCGCTGATGACAGTGTCGTTGCCGTCGCCGCTGCGGATACCGTCGTTGCCGTCGCCGCTGCGGATGGCGAAATGCTCGACACCGCTGAAGTCGACGCGATTGTAGTAGCGCGGGTCGTCGCCGAAATAGAAGCCCGAGTACCCATCTTCGAGCGATCCGGTCAGCTCCGCGCTGCCCATGGAACGGTTGATCAGCGACCAATCGACCGTCAGCGTGTCGGTTCCCGTGCCCATGGCGACTGTATCGTAGCCGCCAGTGACGGTGACGGCGTCGTTGCCGTCGTTGGTCTCGATCTGATCGCTGTAGCCGTGCCTGCCTGTATCGGTCGTTACCGTCGCCACCGTCTTGACGATGTCGTTGCCCGCGCCGGTCTTGAGGGTGAGCATCTCGATGCCGCGCACCGTGGCGCTGCCGAGATAGGTGAGCTGCACACCGCTCCGGTTGAGGTCGATGTCGATGGCCTGGACCGACGTCGCGAACGACTTGTCGGCTTCCCATCGGTCGACATCGACGCCGCCGTCGATGACGTCGATGCCCTTGCCGGTGATCAGATGGTCGTTGCCCGCGCCGCTGACGACGGTGTCGTTGCCGTCGCCGGTGCGGATGCCGTCATGGCCGCTGCCGCTGCGGATATTGAAATGCTCGACACCGCTGAAGTCCAGACGATTGTGGAAGCGCCAGTCATCGCCGAAGAAGATGCCCGAGTAGCCCTCCTCCAGCGAGCCCGTCAGCACCACGCCTCCGGTGCCTACGGGATTGTAGGTCCCGACCGACCGGCCGATCAGCGACCAGTCGACG
>JAKFVZ010000261.1 GCA_021732965.1 Reyranella sp. | reverse complement strand
GCGATGCGGCGCGCGATCAGCCCGCCCAGTTCGGTCACGGCCCAATCACGGCAGGGCGGGTCTGCGATAGGCGCGCGAGATCAGCCACACGCCGAACAGCAGCACCGGCAGCGACAGCAGCATGCCCATGGTGATCGGCCCCCACAGGTAACCGAGGTGCGCGTCGGGCTCGCGGAAGATCTCGCCGACGATGCGTGCGAGACCGTAACCCGCGCAGAACACGCCGGTCAGCAGGCCGGGGCGGCGGCGGCCGTCGGTCAACTTCCAGACCGCGACCACGATGAGGGTGAGCAGCACGCCCTCGAAGAAGGCCTGGTAGAGCTGGCTGGGATGGCGCGGCAGCGGCCCGCCGCGCGGGAAGACCATGGCCCACGGCACGTCGCTGATGCGGCCCAACAGCTCGCCGTTGATGAAGTTGGCGAGACGGCCGAAGAACAGGCCTAGCGGCGCCACGATCGCCACCAGGTCAGACAGCATGAAGGGATCGGCCTTGTTGCGCATGGCGAAGAGCAGGATGGCGGCGACGACGCCCAGCAGCCCGCCATGGAACGACATGCCGCCTTCCCACAAAGTGAGCGCGGCGAGCGGATGCTCGATGTAGAAGCCGGGCTTGTAGAACAGCACGTAGCCCAACCGGCCGCCCAGGATCACGCCGAGCGCGGCCCACAGCAGGAAATCGTCGATCTTGAGCGGCGACAGCACCTTCGGCGGCTGGTCGCAGACCCGGCGCATGACCTGCCAGCCGATCACCAGGCCCGCGATGTAGGCGAGCGCATACCAGCGGATGGCGAACGGCCCGAGCTGCACCAGCACGGGGTCGATCTGGGGGTAGGGGATCGCCAGGAGGATCGCGGAAAGGGTGTTCATGAGGGCGACCCTTATAGCGGGGGAATCGTGTCCTCAAAATCGTCGCGGCGCCGATCCTGGAGGACCGGCGCCGCTGGGGACTATCCGAACTATCTTTTTTGTCGTGTTGAGAGAGGGGGCGTCGGAAGGTCCTTGTCGGCTCAGGCTTCGCCGACCGTCTCGAGGATCGAGGCGGTCAGCGCGTCGGCGGGGCTCTTGCCGGCCCAGACGACGTACTGAAAGGCGGGGTAGAAGCGCTCGCTCTCGGTGATCGCCACCTCGACGAGGTCGTTGAGCTGCTCGGCCATCAGGCCATTGGTCCCGCGCAGCGGGATGGCGTGGCGGAACATCGGCAGGCCCTCTTCGCTCCACAGATCGAAGTGACCCAGCCACATCTTCTCGTTGATCAGTCCGAGCAGGCAATGAATGTCGCTGTGACGCTCGACCGGAATGCGGACGTCGTAGGCGCAGGTGAAGTGCAGCGCCTCGACGTCGTCCCGCCAGCTGAAGAACATGCGGTAGTCGCACCAGCGACCCGCGACCTCGACGGCGATTTCCCGGTCCGAGGTCCGGTCGAATGGCCAATCGTTGGCGGAGACGACTCTTTCTATCATTTCGAGCGGGTTCAGATCGGCTTTCCGTCTGGTCCGCTCTTGTCGTGTTAACGCCATCGACCCGCTCCCCAACCATTCCGCCGTGCGGCTCATTGGAGCCATTCTTGAGGCGGGTGGTCGACATATCGTGGTGGGCACCCAACAACCCACTAGCGGTAGCCTGCCATAAGCCTATCTTGCCACGCAATAACAAAGGCCCGTGTAAAACGGGGAAAGAGTCAGGGATTCCATGAATTTAATCCCCAACGTTAAGATTCGAGTCCGGAGATTCCGCAGGACGAATCGGAGTTTGCTGCCAAAATTTTGAGCAAAACAGCGGTCGGGCCTGCGGTTTAGGCCGCCTTTATGCAGCTCCCGGGCAATTGGCACAGGCCTTGCCTCCTCGACTTCCAAGCACCCCGGCGCCGGCCGGCACAAGACGTGGAGGAGGCTGCGATGTTCAAGGACCCATTCGATCCCAAGGCCCTGCTCGGCCGCGGAGGCTGCAGCTGCGGCGGCAACCATGCCCAGGCCGACCATGCCCGACTGACCGCATCGCCGGTGCCGGCGGGGGAGGAGGATCGCTGGAACCGGGTGGTCGACGCCGCCGTCCTGCGCGCGGTCTTCCCGGTCGATGCCCAGCGCCGCCAGTTCCTGAAGACGGTGGGCGCCGCCACCGCGATGGCCGCCATCTCCTCGGTCCTGCCGCTTGGCGCCGCCCGCGAGGCCTTCGCCCAGGGCGGAGCGCCGGAGAAGAAGGACCTCAAGGTCGGCTTCATCCCGATCACCTGCGCCACGCCGATCATCATGGCCCATCCGATGGGCTTCTATTCAAAGCAGGGCCTGAACGTCGAAGTCGTGAAGACGGCCGGCTGGGCGGTGATCCGCGACAAGTCGCTGGCCAAGGAATACGACGCCTCGCACATGCTCTCGCCGATGCCGATCGCCATCTCGCTGGGCGTCGGCTCGAACCCGGTGCCGTGGACGATGCCGGCGATCGAGAACATCAACGGCCAGGCGATCACGCTCGCCAACAAGCACAAGGACAAGCGCAACCCGAAGGACTGGAAGGGTTTCCGCTTTGCCGTGCCGTTCGACTATTCGATGCACAACTACCTGCTGCGCTACTATGTGGCCGAGCATGGGCTCGACCCCGACAAGGACATCTCGATCCGCTCGGTCCCGCCGCCCGAGATGGTCGCCAACCTGCGCGCCGACAATATCGACGGCTATCTCGGCCCCGATCCGTTCAACCAGCGCGCCGTGTTCGACGGCATTGGCTTCATCCACCTGCTGACCAAGGAACTGTGGGACGGCCATCCCTGTTGCGCCTTCACCGTCAGCAAGGAATTCGCGACCCAGAATCCCAACAGCTATCGCGCGCTGCTGAAGTCGATCATCGATGCGACCGCCTACGCCCACAAGCAGGAGAACCGCAAGGAGATCGCCAAGGCGATCGCGCCGGCCAACTACCTGAACCAGCCCGAGACGGTGCTGGAGCAGATCCTGACCGGCACCTACGCCGACGGGCTGGGCGGGGTGAAGAAGGATCCCGAGCGCATCGACTTCGATCCGTTCCCGTGGAACCAGTTCGCCGTCTGGATCATGACCCAGATGAAGCGCTGGGGGCAGCTCAAGGGCGACGTCAACTACGCCAAGGTCGCGTCCGAGGTCTATCTCGCCACCGACACCGCGAGCATGATGAAGGAGATGGGCCTCACGCCGCCCGATCCGTCGAAGAAGACGATCGTGGTGATGGGCAAACCCTTCGATGCGTCCAAGCCCGACGAGTACGTCAACAGCTTCGCCATCAAGCGGACCTGATCTTGTCGACTCCATCAAACACCAACCTCATCCTGAGGAGGCTGCGCAGCAGCCGTCTCGAAGGATGGGCAGCAGGCGCGGTGTCCTTGGCCCATCCTTCGAGACGCTCGCTGCGCTCGCTCCTCAGAGTCCGACTCGAAAAGAATCGATTGAGTTCAAGGTGTTGCGAGACGTCTGAAGAGCAGGCGAATGCTTGCGAGGATTAGCCAGGCGGCTGCGCTTTCGATGGTGGCCTCGAAGTCCTTGGCAAGG
>JAKFVZ010000394.1 GCA_021732965.1 Reyranella sp. | reverse complement strand
GAGGATCACGATCAGCGTGTAGCGAACGGCCATCTGTAGCGCCGCCACGAAAACATACTCTAAGCGCAGAGATCCGAACGGATAGAGCAGCGTTCCGACCAGGCTGCGCCGGCCGAAGCCGTCGAAGAAGCTCGGGATGTAGTAGTTGATGGCCCAGAGTATCGGGAGACCGAAGCCGACGTAGAACGCGAGAATCAGCGCGACGATCAAACCGGCATTCGCAGCCAGTTCGAAGCCGCCGGCGTTCCGCAGGGTTCTGTTGCCCGCCAATCGACTGTAGCCGTCCAACGGGCCGTCAGCGCGGTCGGGGAGCGTCGGCAGCGTTGGCCCACTCGCGAAATTCGGGCACGGGCGACGCTACCGGCTTGCCGGCGAAATGGTTGTCGAGGTTGCGGCAGACGAGGTCGGTCATGCGCCGCTGGGCGTGCTCCGTACCGCCGCCGAAATGCGGGGTCATCACCAGCTTGTCGAGCTCCAGCAGTTCGGTGCCGGTGTAGGGCTCCTGGTCGAACACGTCGAGCGCCGCACCCTCGATGATGTCGTTGCGCAGCGCATGGGCGATTGCCTTTTCGTCGACCGCCCAGCCGCGCGAGATGTTGACCACGTGGCCGCGCGGACCCAGCGCCTTGAGCACGTCGGCATTGATGATGTGCCGGTTCGAGGCATCGGACCGCAGGCAGACGATCAGGTAGTCGCACCAGGTGGCGAGCGCCATCACGTCGGGAAAGTACGGGAAGTCGACGTCGCTGCGCTTGCTGCGGTTGCAGTAGCCGATCTCGACATCGAACCCCTTCAGGCGCCTGGCGACCTCCAGGCCGATCGCGCCGAGGCCCAGGATGCCGACCCTGCCGCCCGTCAGGCCGGCGATCGGGCCGAAGCGATTGGGAATGCGCTGCTTCCACTCGCCACGGCGGATCATCTTGTCGGCGCGCACCAGACGGCGCGTCGAGGCGAGCAGGATGCCGACCGCCAGTTCGGCCACGTCGGGCGCATTGGCGTCTGCGCCGTGCGTCACCATGATCCCGCGCCGGCGGGCGGCGTCGAGGTCGACCCGCTCGTAGCCCGTGCCGTAGCAGCAGAACAGGGAGAGCCTTGGCAGGGCGGCCATCATGGCATCGGAAATGCCGACGCTCCCGGTGCTGACGATTGCCTGCACCGTGGCGGCGGTACCGGGCGGGATGTCGGCCGCGGTGGGCGTGGGACTGTCCATGTGCCCGACGATCCTGCAGCGCTCCCCGAAGGAGGCGAGCGTCGCCTTGGTGAAATGGAAGCCGGTCAGGATGCGCGGTTGGTCAGGCATGGTCGAGCCGTAGCATGTGGCATGGGAGTGCGTAAGCGGGAGGCTTCCACGCGGCGAAAAACCGGCTTGGCAAAGAACGGAACGCTGTGCAAGGTGCGGCGCACGAAGCGTCCCGCCGCGTTCAAACGGATCTGAAGCGCTCCATGAAAATCGCCATTGTCAAAGAACGCAGGCCCCATGAAACCCGTGTGGCCGCCACTCCCGAGACCGTCAAGAAGCTGAAGGCGCTGGGCGCGGAGATAACGATCGAGGCGGGGGCAGGGGTGTCTGCCGCCTATACCGATCAGGCCTATGGCGAGGCGGGCGCGACGATCGTTCCGGACGCGGCCTCCGCCATCGCAGCGGGCGACATCGTCTTCAAGATCCAGCGTCCGATGTCGGCCGAGGAAGGGCTCGACGAGCTCGGCCTGCTGCGGCAGGGCCAGACCCTGATGTCGCCGTTGGGCGCGCTCACCAACAGGGAGCTGGTGCAGGCGCTGGCCTCGCGCGGCGTGACCTCGTTCGCACTGGAATTGATCCCGCGCATCACGCGTGCCCAGTCGATGGACATCCTCTCCTCGCAGGCCAATCTCGCGGGCTACAAGGCCGTTCTCCTGGCGGCCAACAACTACGGCCGCATCTTCCCGCAGATGATGACGCCCGGCGGCACCCTGGCACCGTCGCGCAGCTTCATCATGGGCGTGGGCGTCGCCGGCCTGCAGGCCATTGCGACGGCACGCCGCCTCGGCTCGATCGTCACGGCGACCGACGTGCGGCCGGCCACCAAGGAGCAGGTCCAGTCGCTCGGCGCCAAGTTCGTGGCGGTCGAGGACGAGGAGTTCAAGGCAGCCGAGACCGCGGGCGGCTACGCCAAGCAGATGAGCCCGGAATACCAGGCCAAGCAGGCTGCTCTCGTGGCCGAGCATATCAAGCAGCAGGATATCGTGATCACGACCGCGCTGATCCCCGGCCGCAAGGCGCCGGTGCTGGTGAGCGAGGAGATGGTGAAGACCATGAAGCCCGGCTCGGTGATCGTCGACATGGCGGTCGAGCAAGGCGGCAACTGTCCGCTGTCTGAGTTCGGCAAGGTGGTCGAGAAGCATGGGGTCAGGATCGTCGGTCCGGCCAACCTGCCGGGCGAACTGGCGACCGATGCCTCGGCGCTGTTCTCGCGCAATCTGCTCAATTTCATCACGCCGATGGTCGACAAGGAGACCAGGGCACTCACGATCAACCTCGAGGACGAGGTCGTGAAGGGCACGCTGGTCACCCGCGACGGGCAGATCGTGCACCCCTCGCTGACCCAGGCTTAGGAGCGGCCCCATGGACGACAAGATCGCAGGCGAGGCTTCCAAGCTCGCAACCCACGCGCAGGACGTCGCCGCCCAGCTCAAGGCCCTGGCGCAGCAGATCACCGACGCGGCCGCCGCGAGCCCGGTCGCCGTGCCCGACGGGCATATGCCGTTCGTGGCGCTGCTCACCATCTTCGCCCTGTCCTGCTTCGTGGGCTATTACGTGGTCTGGCGGGTGACGCCGGCCCTTCATTCGCCGCTGATGGCCGTCACCAACGCCGTCTCCTCCGTGATTATCGTCGGCGCGCTGCTCGCGGCGGGCCTCAAGGGCCTGGGCGCTGCACAGCTGTTCGGCTTCATCGCGGTGGCGCTGGCCGCCGTGAACATCTTCGGCGGGTTCATCGTCACGCACCGGATGCTGTCGATGTTCAAGAAAAAGCCGGTCAAGAAGTAGGCGGGAGCAGCAGGGATGTTCACCCAGGAACTGGCCGCCTACGGCTATCTGATCGCCGCCATCTGCTTCATCATGGCACTGCGCGGCCTGTCTTCGCCGACGACCTCGCGCGGCGGCAACCTCTACGGAATCGTCGGCATGGTGATCGCCATCGGCGTCACCGTGCTCTCGCCCGGCGTCGTCTCGCCGTGGCTGATCCTCGCGGGCCTGGTGATCGGCGGTGCGGTCGGCACCTTCGTGGCGCTGCGCATCCAGATGACCGCGCTGCCGCAGCTCGTGGCGGCCTTCCATTCGCTGGTGGGCCTTGCCGCGGTATTCGTGGCGGCGGCGGCCTTCATTTCACCCGAAGCCTTCGGGCTGGGCGTCCACGGCAAGATCAAGGTGCAGAGCCTGATCGAGATGGGGTTGGGCACCGTGATCGGCGCCATCACCTTCACCGGCTCGGTCGTGGCCTTCGCCAAGCTGCAGGGTCTGGTGACGGGGTCGCCACTGGT
>JAKFVZ010000493.1 GCA_021732965.1 Reyranella sp. | reverse complement strand
GGACCGTTCCGCAACGAGGTGATGCTTGCGCGCCTGCTCGGTGCCCTGTCGGTCGAACGATTCGAGCAGAGCGATGCGAGCCATGTGACTTTCGAGCAGACGAGCTATTCGGCGTCGCGCCTCGCCGTCGCCGGCTATCGCCGCGGGCTCGTCGCTTCCGTCGAGATCAAGGACTTCCAGGTGAAGCCGGCCAGTGCCCGCATGGCCGGCCTCACGATCGCCGATATTAGCGCCCGCGACGTCGATGTGCGCCGGCCGATCGCCGTGGGGTCATCGCTCGACTGGGAGCCGGGCACGCCGATCGGGCGGGTTCCCGTCGCCCAGGGCCGGATGACCGGTTTCGGCGGCGATCTCATGGCCCGCTACGGCATGTCCCTGGGAAGCGTCTCGACCGAGACGGTAGCCGAAGGATCGGAGACAAGCCGCTCGCGGCTGAGGATCGAGGACTTCAAGCTCGCCCCGTCATTGCGCAGTGTCGAGGCGCTGGGCATGCGCATGGTCCTTCAGTCGATGAACCTCAAGGAAGTTCGATTGGGTTTCGACTGCAGCAGCGTCGAAGATCGCGCCCGCCACGTGGTGACGGTCGAGAATTGCAAGCTGAGCGGCCCCGAACTCGCGGACGTCACGTTGGCCGCTCGGGTGGTGGATACCGACGACGAATTCTGGCGCGCGCTCGACGAGGCCGATTTCTTCGCATTGCTGGGGACAAAGGCGGCGCTCAAGTCGGCAAAACTCGTCGTTGCCGACAAGAGCCTGCTGCAGCGGAGCCTGCAGGCGAAGTCGCGACTGAGCGGCCAGCCGGCGGCGGCGGAACGGGCAGCACTGGCGGCCGAGATCCGGCGCTACCAGCCACCCGGCGTCCTGATCACGCAGGACATGTCGAAGCTGCTCGATTCGATTGCCCGCTTCGTGGAGCAGGGCGGCACCCTCACCGTCGAGGCCGCGCCGCAGCCGGCGCTCAGCCTCGAGAAGATCGACTATCTGCTGAGGCCGGGCGCCGATCTCGTGAATGCGCTCGGTCTAACCGCGACGGTATCGCGTTAGAGTCCTTCCGATGCAGAAAGATCAAACACCCGCCTCATCCTGAGGAGCGCCGCGAAGCGGCGCGTCTCGAAGGATGGGCAACAAACGCGGTGCTCGTGCCCATGCTTCGAGACGGCTGCTCCGCAGCCTCCTCAGCATGAGGTAAGTGGTGTGATTCCAGGCTCCTCGGAAAGACCCTAGCTTCAGGCAGCGGCCCGGCCGAGGGCGCGCATCTTTTCGAAGTGGCGGGCCATGGCACCGGGCTTCGCCGACGCGACGCCCCCTACGATCGTGTCGCGCACCGGCGCGTAGCCGACGAAGCCCAGGATGTTGCGCTTCAGGTTCTTCACCGCGTGCGCGCGGAAGTACCAGCGGTACACGAACTCCGGCATGCCCATGGTGACGACGATCCGGGCGCTGCGTCCGCCGAGGTTCTTCTGTGGAAAGCCGCTGGGGCGATAGGCGAAGGCAAAGCCCGGCCGCAGCGTCTGCTCGAAGAAGCCCTTGAGCAGGGCCGGCATGTCTCCCAGCCACAGAGGGAAGACGACCAGCAGGTGATCGGCCCGCTGGATCGCGTCCTGCGCCGCCGCGATGTCAGGTGGAGCCGTGCCGGTCTCGAAGTCGGCCTGGGAGCGGAGCAGGCCGAATTGCAAGGCCCCGATGTCGAGCCTTTCGACCGTGTGACCTCCCGACACGGCGCCCTCGGCATAGGCGTCGGCGAGCGCGCCGCAGAGGCCCTTGCGGGCGGTGTCGGGATGGCCGTTGAGGATCAGAATGCGCGAGCCCATGCGTGCAACGCTCGCAGGGGCCGACCATTCGTTCATTGACCTGGATCAGGCGCGTCCGCTGTGGCGGCGGCCCGTCCGGCAATCAACTCACTCCGGCTGGACGCCGGCGCGCTTCACGGCATCGCCCCAGGCGGCGCAACCGGTTCTCATGATCTCGCCCATCTCCGCGGGCGTGGTGCCGGTGGCGATCAGGCCCATGTCGAGGAGCTTCTCCTTGCCCTCGGGCGTCTGGACCAGCTTGCGGATTTCCGCACTCAGCCGCTCGACGATTTCCTTCGGCGTGCCGGCCGGCGCCATGATGCCGTTCCAGCCGGTCAGGTTGATCTTGTAGCCCGCCTCCTCGAAGGTCGGGACGTTCGGCAGGCGCGGCCAGCGCTGGGCGGAGGTGACCGCCAGCGGCGTCAGCTTGCCGCCGTTGATCGCGCCGCCGCTGGCGGCCAGGTCCTGGATGGTCATCGGGATATGGCCCGCCACGACGTCCTGCACGGCAGGCCCCGCGCCCTTGTAGGGGACATGGGTCATGTCGAGCTTCTCGGCCTGGTTCAGCATCTCGCCCCAGATGTGCGAGGATGAGCCGTTGCCGAAGGAGGCAAAATTGACCTTGCCCTTGCGCTCGTTGGCCCAGGCGACGAAGTCCTTTACCGATTTCGGTCCGAGCGTGGGCGGCACCACCATGACCAGCGGCGCCAGGCCATGCTGGATCACGGGCACGAAGTCCTTGAAGCCGTCGTAGGGCATCTTCTTGTAGACGTAGGGATTGATGCACATCATCGACGAGTTGACGTAGACGAACGTGTAGCCGTCGGGGGGTGCGTTCTTGACGATCTCGGCGCCGACCATGCCCTGGGCGCCTGCCTTGTTCTCGACGATCACCTGCTGGCCGAGCACGCCCGATAATTTTTCGGCGAAATAGCGCGATACGACGTCTGTCTGGCCGCCGGGCGGGTAGGGCGCCACCAGCTTGATGGGCTTGTTCGGCCATGCAGCTTGGGCGAACGCCGAGCCGGCGAACAGGATGAGTGCGCCCGCCAGCGCGGCGACCGATTTCTTGGACATGCGTTTCTTCTCCCTTTGGAGCGAGCCTAGCGGGAGCGGAACGCGCTGCCAATCGTCAGGCCGTGACGAGTTTCACCGGGATGCGCAAATAACTCTGTCCATTGTCGTCAGGCGGAGGCAGATGGCCGGCGCGGATGTTGACCTGCACCGAGGGGAGCAGGAGGACCGGCGCCGCCAGCGTGGCGTCGCGCTTCTTGCGCATCGCGACGAACTCCGCTTCCGTCACGCCGTCATGCACATGAACGTTGCGCGCGCGCTCGTCGGCGACGCTGGTTTCCCACGCATACCGGTCGCGGCCCGGAGCCTTGTAGTCGTGGCACATGAACAGGCGTGTCTCCGCCGGCAGGGACAGGAGGCGGCGGATCGAGCGATAGAGGGTTGCCGCATCGCCGCCCGGAAAGTCGGCGCGGGCGGTTCCGTAGTCGGGCATGAAGATCGTGTCGCCCACGAACACGGCATCGCCGATGCGGTAGGCGACGTCGGCCGGCGTATGGCCGGGGAGATGCATCACCTCGATCGAGAGGTTGCCGAGCGGCAGCGTCTCGCCGTCCGCCACGAGCCGGTCGAACTCGCGCCCGTCCTCGCTCACATCCGCTGCGTTGAACACCTTCCTGAAGAGATCTTCAGGAAGGTGTTCAACGCAGCGGATGTGAGC
>JAKFVZ010000157.1 GCA_021732965.1 Reyranella sp. | reverse complement strand
GGCCGATCCTGCTGATCGACGAGATCGACAAGGCCGACATCGAATTCCCGAACGACCTGCTGCTCGAGCTCGATCGCATGCAGTTCTACGTCTACGAGACGCAGCAGACGATCAAGGCCGAGCAGCGCCCGATCGTGATGATCACCTCGAACAACGAGAAGGAACTGCCGGACGCCTTCCTGCGCCGCTGCTTCTTCCACTACATCCGCTTTCCCGATCGGGAGACGATGACGCAGATCGTCGACGTCCACTTCCCCGACCTGCAGCGCAACCTGCTGCGCGAGGCGCTGAACGTGTTCTACGACATCCGCGAAGTGCCGGGCCTCAAGAAGAAGCCGTCGACCTCCGAGCTGCTCGACTGGCTGAAGCTGCTGATGGTCGAGGACATGTCGCCGGAGTCGCTGCGGTCGAAGGACAGCAAGCAGCTCATCCCGCCGCTGCATGGCGCGCTGCTCAAGAACGAGCAGGACGTACACCTGTTCGAGCGCCTGGCCTTCATGGCGCGGCGGGAGCAGCGTCAGTAATCAACGCTGAGAGGAGAACGCGATGTTCATCAACTTCTTCCTCGAGCTGCGCAACGCCAAGCTGCCGGTGTCCATCAAGGAATATCTTTCCCTGATGGACGCGATGGACAAGGGAGTGGCCGACTACAGCGTCGACGACTTCTACTATCTGTCGCGCGCCGCGCTGGTGAAGGACGAGCGCAATCTCGACAAGTTCGACCGCGTGTTCGGCACGGTGTTCAAGGGCCTCGAGGCGCTGCCCGCCGAGGGCATCGCCGCCGAGATTCCCGAGGAATGGCTGCGCAAGCTGGCCGAGAAGCTTCTCACCGAAGAGGAGAAGAAGCAGATCGAGTCGATGGGCGGCTGGGAGAAGCTCATGGAGACGCTGAAGAAGCGTCTCGAGGAGCAGCAGAAGCGCCATCAGGGCGGCAGCAAGTGGATCGGCACCGCCGGCACCTCGCCGTTCGGCGCCTACGGCTTCAATCCCGAGGGCGTGCGGATCGGCCAGGACAAGGGCCGCGAGGGCCGCGCCGTCAAGGTGTGGGACAAGCGCGAGTACAAGAACCTCGACGACACGATCGAGATCGGCACGCGCAACATCAAGATCGCGCTGCGCCGGCTGCGCAAGTTCGCGCGCGAGGGCGCCGAGGTCGAGCTCGACATGCCCGACACGATCCGCTCGACCGCGCGCAACGCCGGCTACCTCGACATCAAGATGGTGCCGGAGCGGCGCAACAAGGTGAAGCTGCTGATCCTGTTCGACATCGGCGGCTCGATGGACGCCCATATCCGCGTCTGCGAGGAGCTTTTCTCGGCGGCCCGCTCGGAGTTCAAGCACCTCGAATTCTTCTACTTCCACAACTGCCTCTACGAGAAACTGTGGAAGGACAATCGCCGGCGCCACGTCGACACCTTCTCGACGCAGCAGATGCTCCATACCTATCCGCCGGACTACAAGGTGCTGTTCGTCGGCGATGCCTCGATGAGCCCCTACGAGATCGCCTATCCGGGCGGCTCGGTGGAGCACTGGAACGAGGAATCGGGACAGACCTGGATCCAGCGCGTGTCCGACACCTACCGCAGCATGGTCTGGCTGAACCCGGTGCCCGAGCGGCACTGGAGCTACACGCCGTCGATCCAGCTGCTGCAGCAGCTCAGCGGCAACCGCATGTTCCCGCTCACGCTGGGCGGCCTCGACAGCGCGATGAAGGAACTCAACAAGTAACACGCGGTGTCATACTGAGCGTAGCGAAGGATCCTTCGCTGCGCTCAGTATGAGACTGTCGATTGGGAGGGAAGAATGAAGACCGGCCCGGCCGTCGCCGAAATCCTGAAGCGCGAGGGCGTCGAGTATCTCTTCGCCTATCCCGTCAATCATCTGATCGAGCATTGCGCGGCCATCGACATCCGCCCGATCATCGTGCGCCAG
This sequence comes from Reyranella sp., assembly GCA_021732965.1. Classification (GTDB taxonomy): domain Bacteria; phylum Pseudomonadota; class Alphaproteobacteria; order Reyranellales; family Reyranellaceae; genus Reyranella. The sequence continues at coordinate 1,596 of JAKFVZ010000157.1, read as the reverse complement.
GAGCGTATCGGCCTGCACATGGCCGACGCAATGTCGCGCCTGACCAAGGGCCGCAAGATGGGCGTGTTCTGCATGCAGAGCGGCCCGGGGTCGGAGAACGCCTATGGCGGCGTGGCCCAGGCGTTCGGCGAATCGGTGCCGCTGCTGGTCATTCCGGCGGGCTACCCGCGCCGCATCGCGCACGTGCCGCCGAACTTCAATTCCACCATCACCATGGCGCATGTCGCCAAGCATGCCGAACCGATCACCTCGGGCGCCGACATCGAGAACATCATGCGCCGGGCCTTCAGCCTGCTGCGCAACGGCCGCGGCGCGCCGGTCATCATCGAGTTCCCGGCGGAAGCCAATGTCGAGGACGCGCCCGAGCCCCTGACCTATGTGCCGGTCGTCGCGACCAAGTACGGTCCCGATCCGGCCGCGGTGAAGGAAGCCGCGAAAGTGCTGGTCGAGGCCAAGCGCCCGGTCATCTACGCCGGCCACGGCGTGCACTGGGCCGAGGCCTATGACGAGCTGAAGGAACTGGCCGAGCTGCTGGCGATTCCCGTCTGCACCTCGCTCCAGGGCAAGAGCAGCTTCGACGAGACCCATCCGCTGTCGCTGGGTTCCGGCGGTCGCGCCTATCCGAAGCAGGTGCGCCATTTCCTGGACAAGTGCGACGTGCTGTTCGGCATCGGCTGCTCGTTCACCGAGACGAACTTCGGCATCTCGATGCCGAAGGGCAAGACGGTGATCCACACCACGCTGGATCCCAACCACCTGAACAAGGACGTGCGCGCCCAGTACGGTCTGATCGGCGACGCCAAGCTCGCGCTGCGTGCCATGATCGACGAGTGCAGCAAGCTCGTCGGGGGCAAGAAGCGCGACGCCGCGCCGGTGGTGGCCGAGATCAAGCCGATCGCCGACGAGTGGCTCAAGGAGTGGATGCCGAAGCTCACCAACAACGAGGCGCCGCTCAATCCCTACCGCGTTCTGTGGGACCTGCAGCACACGGTCGACAAGGCCAACACGATCATCACCCACGATGCCGGCAGCCCGCGCGACCAGCTCTCGCCGTTCTGGAAGACGACCGCGCCGCACACTTACATCGGCTGGGGCAAGACCACGCAGCTGGGCTACGGCCTCGGCCTCGCGATGGGCGCGAAGCTCGCCTGCCCGGACAAGCTCTGCATCAACGTCTGGGGCGACGCCGCCATCGGCTTCACCGGCATGGACTTCGAGACGGCGGTACGCGAGCGCATTCCGATCATGTCGATCCTGCTCAACAACTTCTCGATGGCGATCGAGCTGCACATCATGAAGGTGTCGACCGAGAAGTACCGCTCGACCGACATTTCGGGCGACTACGCGGCGATGGCCAAGGCCTTTGGCGGCTATGGCGAGCGCATCACGAAGCCGGAGGACATCATCCCGGCGATCAAGCGCGGCATCGAACAGACCAAGAAGGGCGTGCCCGTCCTGCTTGAGTTCATCACCTCGAAGGAAACGACGATCTCGACGCCGAAGTGACTCAAGTCTCCTCTCCCCCGTTAGGGGGAGAGGCTGGGTGAGGGGGTTACGATCGGTGCGAGTTCCCCTCACCTAACCTCTCCCCTTATC
>JAKFVZ010000742.1 GCA_021732965.1 Reyranella sp. | reverse complement strand
TTCTGCGACAGCTCGGTGTATTCCTCTAGCTTCGCCAGGCTCGAATACTGCGTCGGTGTGATGTTGGGATCGCCGATGCCACCCTGGAAAATCGCGCTCGCGCGCTGATGTGCGCGTCGCAGCAGATATCCGATCTGGTCTTCGATACGATAGGGCCGTGATGCCGCGCTCGATGCCGTTTTCGGCTCGTGCTGTTTTTTCGCGACGTTGCTCCGCATCGCCCCCCCGGCTTGCTGCCTCTTGGCTACACCGTCAAAGCGCGTCGCACAACGGTCACATAACACTCATTATCGAAGGTGAATGATCGGATCATCGATTCGCCTGCGCGATGCCAGCGGCGCGAACTTCTCGAGGTCCTGCAACCCAGAGCGCTTCCAGGCCGCGCAATGCCCGAGTCGGCGACGCGGAGAATCGCAGGGCGGTTCTCATCTATCGCGTAGCTTCAATGATTTACGACGATGTTTTGCGACGCAATGGCTGGAACGATGACGCCGCGACACGGCGATGGCAGTGTGACCGCACGTTCATTCAACACAGGACAGGCAAATGCCCGGCGCGCTCGAAGGCATCAGGATCGTCGACCTCACGAACATCATCCTCGGCCCCTATGGCACGATGTTGCTGGCCGACCAGGGCGCCGACGTGATCAAGGTCGAGGCGCCGGAAGGCGACGCGGTGCGCCACATCGGCAAGCCGGGCAAGACCCCGGGCATGGGGCCGACCTATCTCTATGTGAACCGCAACAAGCGCTCGCTCTGCCTCGATCTCAAGAACAAGGACGCACGCGCCGCCCTGCTCAAGGTCATCGCCACGGCCGATGCCTTCGTCCATGCGCTTCGACCGCAGGCCATCGAGGCGCTCGGCCTCGGCTACGAAGAGATCCGCAAGGTGAAGCCCGACATCGTCTATGTCGGCGCCTATGGCTATTCGGCCGAAGGTCCTTACGGAAAACTGCCGGCCTACGACGACGCCATCCAGGCCCGCTTCGGCATCGCCGACCTGATGGGCCGCGCCGCCGGCGACGATGTCCCGAAGTATCCGCCGACCATCATCGCCGACAAGACGGTGGGCCTCACCTTCGCCTTCTCGACCCTTTCGGCCCTGATGCACCGCCAGCGCACCGGCGAGGGCCAGTTCGTCGAGGTGCCGATGTTCGAGACCATGTCGGCCTGGCTGCTCGTCGAGCATCTGTGGGAACGCACCTTCAGCGACGAGGGCGAGGTCGGCTACACGCGCCTGCTGGCCCGCACCCGCAAGCCCTACCGCACGCTCGACGGCTGGATGGCGATCCTGCCCTACAACGACAAGCACTGGCGCAACTTCTTCGAGCTGGTCGGCCGCTCCGAGGTTCTGCAGGACCCGCGCTACTCGACCATCAACGCGCGTTCGATGCATATCGGCGACATGTACGCCATGGTCGAGGCGATTGCGCCCTCCCGCACCACGGCCGAATGGGTGAAGCTGCTCGACCAGGCACAGATCCCCAACGCGCCGGTGTCCAAGCCGGCCGACCTGTTCGAGGACCCTCACCTCATCTGGCGCAAGCTCTTCAAGAAGTATCCGCACCCGTCCGAGGGCGAGATCATGATGGTCGAGCCGCCGATGACCATGAGCAAGACCCCGCCGTCTATCCGCACCATGGCGCCGCTGCAGGGGCAGGACTCGCGCGCCGTGCTGGCCGAGGCCGGCGTCGCCACGGCCGACATCGAGGCCTTGAAGAAGTCCGGCGCGCTTATCGAGCCGTAGCCCTCTCGACGGCCAGCTCGGCGGCGGCGAGATCCTCCAGCGCCGCCCCGACCTACTTGAAGAGCGTGATCGACGTGAAGTCGCCTGCCGCGCGGCCGGGCCGCTGGCCGCGGGCCAGTTCGAACAGGTCGGCGATCACATGCGCCTCTGCGATGGCGCCGCTGGCGATGGCCTGGACGACGTCGCCGCCTTCCTTCAGCGCACCGGCGCGCGTGTCGACATAGAGACGGGCACGCTGCACCGCGCGGTCGTCGCTTTCGCGCATCTGGGGCGTATAGGCGCCGACCAGGTCCACATGTTGCCCCTCGCGCAGCCATTCGCCCTCGACCAGGGGTGCCTTGGAAAGAGTGGCACAGGAAATGATGTCGGCCTCCTGCACGGCGGCCTTGCGGTCGCTGACGGTGCGGACGCCGATCGCACGGCCGATCGCGTCCGGCAGGGAAGCCGAAAGCCGGGCCGCCAGTGTCTCGGCCTGGCCCGGGGTGCGTCCCCAGATGGCCACCTCCGAGATCGGACGCACCTTGGCGTGCACCCGGATCAGCTCGGGCGCCAGCGCGCCGGTGCCGATCATCAGCAGGCGCGAAGCATTGGGGCGCGACAGGTAGCGCGAAGCGAGGCCCGAGGCGCAGGCGGTGCGCCGCTTGGTCAGCATCGTGCCGTCGAGCAGCGCCAGCGTGGCGCCGGTCGTGCCGTCGAGCAGCAGGTACTGGCCGTAGATCGACGGCAGCGCGCGCTTGCCGTTGTCGGGGAACACCGTCACGACCTTGACGCCGACATGGGCGGACGGGCCCGTGGTCCAGGCCGGCATCAGGAGCAGCATCGCATCGGCCGACCCCGCGCCAAGCGCCTCCTTGATCGGATGATGGTGCCGGACCGGCATCTCGCAGCCCGCACGAAACAGCGCGTCGAGCCGGTCGATCAGCGCGATGTCGTCCAGGGCGGCGTCGATCTCGGCCGCCGACAGGACCTTCACGAAAACGGACCGCGCACAGTGCGCGAGCCGAGTTCGGGCGCTACGAGGGCGCTCTGCCGCTCCAGCGCCCGCTGGTCGCGCGGCGCCGGGCCGGCGGGCGCCGGGACTTCCTGCGTGGCCTGCATGGCACGGAGGCGGGTGACTTCGCGATCGAGCCTGGCTGCTTCTCCGCCGGCCTCACGCGCACGGCGGCGATGATGCCGGCCGGCCCACCAACCCATGCTCAGTCCCGCCAGGACGCCCAGCATCAGCATGGCGATCACCAGCAGATAGACCGGCATCACGATGATGTGCGGCAGCGGCCACAGAGTCAGCTGTACAAGCTGGGTGTTGCTGACGGCCACCAGCACGCCGATCAGGATGAACAGCAGGAAAAGGACGCGGGAGAGGATTTTCATGCGGGGTGGAGAATGCCACACCGCGCCCCTGCTACGCGAGGCGAACGATCAGGCCGGGGTTACTTCTTGTCGTCGCCCTCGGATTCCGGCGGCAGCAGGCCGGCGGCGCGCGCGGCCTCCTTGTTCAGCCGGTCGCGCAGGTCCTTGCCGGTCTTGAAATAGGGCACGCGCTTGGAGGCCACCGCGACCTGCTCGCCGGTGCGCGGATTGCGGCCGGTGCGCGGATCGCGCTTTTTCACGGAGAATGCACCGAAGCCGCGCAACTCGACCCGGTGACCGGAAGCCAGCGCCTTGGAAATCTCGTCGAACACGGTGGCGACGATCCGCTCGACGTCCCTCTGGTAGAGGTGCGGATTCCGGGCCGCCAGGCGGGCAATCAGCTCGGACTTGGTCATCGCGTTTCCATGAACGGGGC
>JAKFVZ010000606.1 GCA_021732965.1 Reyranella sp. | reverse complement strand
CCCTGCTGGTCCAGAGCGAGGAAGGCTACGTCAACCTGATGCGGCTGGTGAGCCGCGCGCATCTTGAGTTCAAGATGGGGTCGGTGGCTGCTCTGCCGATGTCCGAGCTGGAAGGCTTGAGCGCTGTGCTGATTGCCCTGACCGGGAGCGCGGGCAGCACTGTCGGTCGGCTTCTGGCGTCGGGCCAGACACCGGCAGCGGCGCACATGCTAGACCGGCTGCAGCGGCTGTTCGACGGCAGGCTCTACCTGGAACTGCAGCGTCACGGTGAGGACGCGGAGCGCCGCATCGAGGGGCCGCTGATCGATCTCGCCTACGAGCGCAACCTGCCGCTGGTCGCGACCAACGACGTGCACTTCCCGAAGAAGTCGATGTACGAGGCACACGACGTGCTGCTCTGCATCGAGCAGGGCGCGCATATCGACGATCCGAACCGGCGTCGCCTGACGCCCGAGCACTACTTCAAGTCGGCCACCGAGATGCGGGCACTGTTCGCCGACATTCCCGAGGCCTGCGACAACACGCTGGTGATCGCCCGGCGCTGCGCCTACATGCCGGAGCCGCGCAAGCCGATCCTGCCGCGCTACACGAAACTCGAGGGCCGCACCGAGGGCGAGGCGCTGCGCGACCTGGCGAAGACCGGCCTTGTGGAGCTGCAGAAGCTCGGCCGCCTCGCCGACGGAATCAGCATCGAAAAATATGACGCCCGGCTGACCTACGAGCTCGACATGATCGAGAAGATGGGGTTCGCGGGCTACTTCCTGATCGTGGCCGACTTCATCCAGTGGGCGAAGGACAACGACGTACCCGTCGGGCCCGGCCGCGGTTCGGGCGCGGGCTCGCTGGTCGCCTGGTCGCTCAAGATCACCGACCTCGATCCGCTGCGCTGGGGGCTGCTGTTCGAGCGCTTTCTTAATCCCGAGCGCGTGTCGATGCCCGACTTCGACATCGACTTCTGCCAGGACAAGCGCGACCGCGTGATCCGCTACGTCCGCGACGAATACGGCCACGACCGCGTCGCCGCGATCATCACCTTCGGCAAGCTGCAGGCCCGCGCGGTGCTGCGCGACGTCGGGCGCGTGCTGGGCATGCCCTACGGCCAGGTCGACAGGATCTGCAAGCTGGTGCCCAACAACCCGGCCAACCCGGTGACTTTGGCGAAGGCGCTGGAGACCGAGGAGCTGCTGAAGGAGCAGTACAACGCCGACGAGGAGATCAAGCGCCTGATCGATCTCGCGCTGCAGCTCGAGGGGCTGTTCCGCAACGCCTCGACCCATGCCGCCGGCGTGGTGATCGGCGACCGGCCGCTCGACCAGCTGGTGCCGCTGTTCCGGGATACCGACAGCAAGGAATCGCTCCCTGCAACCCAGTTCAACATGAAATGGGTAGAGCCGGCGGGCTTGGTGAAGTTCGACTTCCTCGGCCTGAAGACCCTGACGGTGATCGAGAAGGCGTGCGACTTCATCGGCCAAGACCGGATCGATATCGCGAAACTGCCGCTCGACGACAGAAAGACCTTCGAGTTGCTCGCCCGGGGTGACGGATCGGGGGTGTTCCAGCTCGAAGGCAACGGCATGCGCGATGTGCTGCGCAAGATGAAGCCCGACCGCTTCGAGGACATCATTGCCGTGGTGGCGCTCTACCGCCCCGGCCCGATGGAGAACATCCCGAGCTACATCAAGCGCAAGCATGGGGAGGAGGAGCCGGATTACCTGCATCCGTTGCTGGAAGGGATCCTGAAGGAAACCTACGGCATCATGATCTACCAGGAGCAGGTCATGCAGATCGCGCAGGTGCTGAGCGGCTACTCGCTGGGCGGCGCTGACCTGCTGCGTCGCGCCATGGGCAAGAAGATCCAGGCGGAGATGGACGCCCAGCGGGCGCTCTTCGTCGAGGGCGCCGAGAAGAACAACGTGAAGGCGGACAAGGCCTCGTCGATCTTCGACCAGGTCAACAAGTTCGCGGGTTACGGCTTCAACAAGTCCCACGCCGCAGCTTACGCGCTGGTCTGCTACCAGACCGCCTACCTCAAGGCCAACCATCCGGTCGAGTTCTTCGCCGCCACGATGACCCTCGACATGGGCAACGTGGAAAAGCTCAACGGCTATCGCCGCGACCTCGACAAGATCAATGTCGAGTTGCTGCCGCCCGACGTGAACAAGTCCACGGCCGAGTTCACCGTCGAGCAGACCGCGGACGGCAAGAAGGCGATCCGGTATGCGCTGGCGGCCATCAAGGGCGTCGGCAAGGAGGCGATGACGCGCCTCACCGAGGAGCGAGAGGCCAACGGCCCCTTCAAGGACCTGTTCGACTTCGCCGAACGGCTCGACCAGCGCGTGCTGAACAAGCGGCTGCTGGAGAGCCTGGTGAAGGCAGGCGCCTTCGACACGCTGAACAAGAACCGCGCCCAGACCTTCGCGGCCGTCGAGGCGCTGACCCGCCATTCCCAGGCGACGCATGAGTCGCGCGGCAGCGACCAGAACAACCTGTTCGGCGACGACACCGCCCAGCGCCGCCCGCAATTGCCCAAGGTGCCGGACTGGGCGCCGATGGAGCGGCTGCAGAACGAATTTGCCGCCATCGGCTTCTATCTCTCGTCGCATCCGCTGGCGTCCTACGAGAAGAGCCTGCAGCGGCTCGGCGTCTGCCGCGCGGCCGACCTTCCGGCGCTGCTGGCGCGCGGCACGCCCGGCCGCATCAAGCTCGCCGGCACCGTCATCGACCGCATGGAGCGCACCTCCGCCAAGGGCAACCGATTCGCCTTCCTGCAATGCTCCGATCAGTCCGGCGCCTTCGAGTGCGTCATGTTCAGCGAGCTTCTCAGTTCCAAACGCAATCTCCTCGAAGCCGGACAGGCGATCCTGATCTCGGTCGACGGCCGGCTCGACGGCGAGCAGGTCAAGCTCACGGCGCAGTCTGTCGAGAAACTGGAAGATGCGGTCGCGAACTCCGCGGCCGGGCTGCGCATCGTGATCACCGATCCCATGGCGCTCGAGGCCCTGCGCAAGGCGCTGGAAGGAAAGCGTGGGCGAGGGCGGGTGACGCTCGTTGTGCCGATGAACGAAGAGACCGATGCCGAGGTCACCTTGCCCGGCACCTATTCGATCGCCGGCGGCCTGCGCGACACGATCGGCAGCCTGCCGGGCGTCTCGCAGGTGGAGGAGATTTGAGCCGGCAGCCCGGTCTCTTCGAAACCGAGGCCGCACCGCCGCCCAATCGCCGGGTGTCCGGGGCCGGCGATGTCCGGCCCGCCCGGGACTCGCCACTGCTCGAGGCGCCGCTACTTCCGGTCGACATCCGGCTCGGCACCTCTTCGTGGTTCTTCCCGGGATGGCGTGGCCTCGTCTACGACGGTGTTCATCCCCAGGTGACGCTGAGCCGCAAGGGGCTGGCGGCCTATGCCGAAATTCCGCTGCTGCGGACGGTCAGCCTCGACCGGACCTTCTACGCGCCGATCTCGACCGCCGACTATGCGCGGTACGCCAGCCAGGTGCCGGAGCTCTTCAGCTTCGTGGTCAAGGCGCCGGCCATCGTCTGCGATGCGA
>JAKFVZ010000722.1 GCA_021732965.1 Reyranella sp. | reverse complement strand
CAACGGATTGAGCGGCACCGGCTACGCGCTGGTGGCGCTGGGCTTCTGGCTCCAGGCGATGTCGCCCATCACGGCCGCGCCCCTCACCGCCCTGTGCGGCGTGGCCGGCCATATCCAGTCCTTGCCACGCATCTGGAGCGGCGTGCGCTGGCCACGTCTCTGGCCGATGCTGGCGGCGGGAATCGTCGGCGTGCCGCTCGGCACCCTCCTCCTCGACCATGTGAAGCCAGGCCCGCTGAAGATGGGCGTCGGCCTTTTGCTGATCGTCTACAGCGCCTGGATGGCCTTCGTGCGCCGCCCGCCCATCGTGACGGGCGGAGGCCGACCGGCCGACGCGGCCGTGGGCTTCATTGGCGGTGTTCTGGGAGGCATGGCGAGCCTCAGCGGCCCGGCGCCGGCGATCTGGGCGCAGCTGCGCGGCTTCGGCAAGGACGAGCAGCGCGGCGTCAACCAGCCCTTCAACATGAGCGTGTTGTTTCTGGCCCTCGTCTCGGCAGGCGTCGCAGGCTTCCTCTACGCGACGTTCCTTATCTGGGCTGCCATCACCGTGCCGACGACGCTGATCGGGGCCCGCATCGGCCTGGCGCTCTACGGCCGCATCAACGATGCACAGTTCCGCCGCATCCTGCTCGGCCTGCTCTGCCTGTCCGGCCTGACGCTGATCCTGACGTCTCTGCGTTAGCCGGCGAGGCCCACCAGGCAACCGGTCGCCGCCAGTAGCGGCTCAAGACCCGTTGCTGCCTTCGCGGCCGCAAACTTGCGGCGAATCTCGGCCAGCGAACGCGCATGGTATTTCTGCGGCTCCTGCGTCCACTCCGCTCCGCCGAGACTCATCGTGAAGCTCTTGTCGCCATGCCCGATGGCGGCCGCGTTGGCTGCCGACCACGGCAGGAACAGCGCGCCGACCTCTTCCGCGAGCAGAGGCTTCAGCGTCGGCGCGAGCGCGGCCAGCGTCTCGAAATCGCCTTCAGCCTTTGGCGCCAGCATGCGCTGAATCCAGCGCATCACGTTCGGTGCCGAGGCCCGCATGATCGCGCCCGGCGTCGGGTCGGTGGCTGCTTCATAGAGTTGCGCCCACAGGCCAAAGTCGGCCATCGCCGGCCGGCCGCCTAATAGATAAGGGCGCGACGCCAGATGCGCCTCGATCAGGCCCAGTGCCTTCGCGAACGAGGCCTCGATGACCGGCTCCGTCTGCTGGTTCGATCCGACGAAGCCCAGCCGGCCGGTCATGCGATCGGCCACGGCCGCACGCGCCTGCGCCACGGCAAGAGTGCCCTGCGCGCCCATCATCTGCAGGGCGATCCGTTCCGCCGTCGACCAGACGTCCGGCTGATAGCGCCAGCGATAGTGGAACATCCATTTGTTGCCCCACTCGTCGCCATACTCCTCGAGGAGCGCGGAGACGAAGGCGAGCGCCGGATCGTCGGGTGTAACGGACGGTTCGGGATGCGAGGCCTCGAAGCGTTCGAGGATGGGCGTGGAATCCTGGATGCCCTCGCCTTCCGGCGTCACGACCAGCGGGACGAGCGGCAGCTTGGCGTACTTCTGGAACTCCGCCTGCACCGTGGGCGAGCGAAGGATCCAATCGTGGTCGATGTTCTTGTAGCGGAAGAAGGACCGTACCTTCACCGAATAGGGCGACAGTTCCGAGCCGTAGATTCGATAGGTCATGGCGCCCTCAGATCCAGCGCTTGCGCTTCAGCCACAGGAAGATCGAGCTGACGATGACGACGACCGCCACCCAGAAGAACGTGTAGCCGTACTTCCATCCCAACTCGGGCATGTTGCCGGTGTCGCGGTCGAAGTTCATGCCGTAGATGCCGGCGAGAAAGCTGAGCGGCATGAAGAACACGGTGATGATCGCCATGGTCTTCATGACCTCGGACATTCGGTTGGACGAGTCCATGAGATAGACTTCCATCAGGCCGTTCGCCATTTCGCGGTAGCTCTCGACCAGTTCGAGAACCGCCACGGCGTGATCGAAGCAGTCGCGCAGGTACGTGCGCGTTTCCGGCATGATAAACGGCACGTCGGGCCGCATCACCGCCAGAACCGTCTCGCGCTCGGCCCACTGGATGCGATGGAACGACACCAGCGCGCGCCGCGCCTGGTGGATGTGCGCCAGCGTGTCCTTGGTGGGATGGCCGAGCGCCTCCTCCTCCAGTTCCTCGAGATGGGTCGAGAGGGCCTCGATCAGCGGGAACTTGCGATCGACCACAAGATCGATCAGCGCATAGACCAGATAGTCGATGCCGAAGGTGCGCAGCCGGGAGCCCGCCGTCTGGATGCGGTCGCGCACCGGCTTGAAGATGTCCGCCTTCAGGTCATGGAACGAGATGACGTAGTTGTCGCCGAAGAAGATGCTGACCTGCCGGCCCTTCAGGGTGCAGTCCTCGTAGGCCGGATCGTTCAGGACGATGAAGCCCTGCCCCTCGTAGAGGTCGAGCTTGCTGCGCTGGTTGGCGTGGAACACATCCTCCAGGGCCAGCGGATGGAGGTTGAAGGCCATGCCGAGGCTGCGCAGCATCTCCGAGCTGGGCCTGCCGCCGACGTCGATCCACGTATGCCCGGGCGTGCCGAGGTGGAAGCGGCACTGGTCCACCTCCACTCCATGCAGAACCTCGATTTCGTCCGGCGTGTATTCGACCAGCGTGAAGTCGAGCGCTTCGTCGGGAACGGGTGCGCGCCCGGCCAGAGTGCCAGGCGCGGTGCCGGGCTTTGTGTGGCGACGGGTAAAGCCATCCATGCGCTAACCTCGCCCCACTCGTCGTTCAGACTTCTTCCATCACCTGGACATCGGGGCGGCCGGCGAGATAGTCGCCGAGCTTGCGGCCGAGTTCCTTGAAGTGCGGCGCGGCCCGGTGAGCCTCGAGCGCCGCCTGGTCCTGATACCGCTCCAGCATGACATAGACGTTAACGTCGCCCGTCTTGTGCAGCGCATAGAGCTTGTTGCCCGGCTCGTCGGCATGAACCTTGGCCTGCAGGGCCTTCATGGTCGCCTCGAAGTCGGTATTGGTGCCGGGCTTGATGGTCAGTTTCGCGATGACGCCTATCATACTCTCTCCTCCTGCCGTCTAGTGCGGCCGCTTCTTGATAAGATACTTGTGCTCGCCATCGCACACCAGTTCGCCCTTCTGGTTGTGGATCGTAAGCTTCAGGACGGCGACTCCCGTGGTGCGGCCGGGCTTCAGTTCGGTCACCTCAAGCATCGGGTAGAGCGTGTCGCCGACATAGACCGGCTTCAGGAACCGCGAGGACTGCTCCAGGAAGCCGACCAGCGATTCACCGACGAAATGCGGGAAGATGCCGCCGCCGGCCGCGCCCTGGATCGCGACCTGCAACCCGTGGGCCAGCATGTCGCGATGGCCCAGCGCCTTGCAGTACTCGCGATCGTAGTGGATCGGATGGTTGTCGCCGCTCGCGAGCTGGAAGGCCGAGAACAGCGCCTCGGTCTGGGTTCGCGAGTTGATGTAAAATCTCTGGCCGACCGAGATATCCTCGAACCAGTGCGCCGGGCCGAAGCGATGCTCGGCCCGGCGCACTGGTT
>JAKFVZ010000047.1 GCA_021732965.1 Reyranella sp. | reverse complement strand
GGCCTGCGGCGCCTCGTTCTGGATGCAGTAGACGACGAGGGTGAACAGGTCGATCAGGAACGGCACCGACATCGCGAAGTAGTAGCGATGCACGAGGCTGGCGGGCACCGCCGCCGGTGCCGCGTCGGTCGATGCGGTCATGCGCCGGTATAATGCGGATCGGGGCGGAGCGAAATGCCCCGCCCGCCGCAACGGGTGGCTCAGGCCGTCAGTTCACGCGCGGTGATGCGATACTTGAACTTGTCGGGATCGAGCGAATCGAGGAAGCCCGCGCGGTTCTCGGCCTGCGGATACATCAGGAAGGCGATCGGATCCTCCTTCGAACCCGGAAGCTTCACGTCGTGCGCCACGTTGTAGGCGAGCCAGTTGCTCTCCCAGGAGCCGAACAGCGCCCGCCGGGCCGCGACCACCTTCGGATCGGTCATGGCGAGGTTGGCCGGCGGCTCCTCCAGCACGACCTTGCGCACGTCTGCCGGGTCGACCGGCGTCCAGCCCGAGCCCGCGAGCCAGACCTCGGCGCGGCAATGCTGGGCCTTGGACACGACCTCGGAGCCTGCGCCCAAAGCCTTGAAGCCGAACTCCGACGGCATGACGCGGATGCCGTAGACGTCGCGCGCCGGCAGGCCGACGGAACGGGCGAGGCCCACGAACAGGGCGTTCAGGTCGGCACACTTGCCGTTCAGGTTGCCGGTCCTGATCATCGTCGTGATGTCGCCGACGCCGCAGCCCAGCGTCTTGGGATTGCGGAAGGTGTTCTCGACCACCCAGTCGTAGATCGCGCGGGCCCTGGCGACGTCACCCTGCTTGCCGCGTACGATTTCCTCGGCCGTTTCCTTCACCAGGCCATCGGTCGGCAGGAAGGTGGTCGGCATCAGGTTCAGCTTGCGCTCGGCGTCGCCGAGCGGCGCGGCGTTGCCCTTGCCGGGCGTCAACGAACGGTTCTGCGCTTGGACCTGCGCCACGATCTCGATCAGCGGCGATTGCTGGTCGGCCGACCATTCGACCCTCAGCATCTCCGCACCGTACTTGGGATCGCGCACGCGTTCGGCGACGCGCGCATTGCCCGTCCAGGTGACGTTACGCGGGCGCTGCCAATCCGGCGCCTCGAAGGTCGGCAGCGGGATCCACGCCTTGCTGGCGCCGGCCGTCGGCTCGACGCGTGTCGTCAGCACGTAGGTGCGCCAGCCCTTCGGCACTGGCGCGTAGGTCGCGGCCTGCGCCGACGCGAGGCGCGGCGCGAGACCGAGGGCGCCGGCGGTGAGGCCGGCCTTGAGCATGTCACGACGATTCATCTTGGTGTTCTCCCCATGGGCAAGTTCTGCCGGGGAGGGAGGCCGTCCCGTCGTCGGGATGAGCCAGATCCATCCCGGACCAATCCGCGTCGCACGCGACAGCGGTAAGTACCGGAAGGCGCAGGTTTGCAACGGGCCGAGGCGCTCGTCAACGCCTCACAGGCCGAGATAGGCTTGCCGGACGCGGTCGTTGGTCAGGAGATCGGTGCCCGGCCCTTCGAGTTCGATGCGACCGTTCTCCAGCACGTAGCCGCGATGGGCGATGCGCAACGAAGCCATGACGTTCTGCTCGACCAGCAGGATGGTCAGGCCCTCCTCGTTGAGGCGGCGCACGATGCGGAATACTTCCTGCACGATGGTGGGTGCGAGGCCGAGCGAGGGCTCGTCGAACATGATGAGGCGCGGCTGGCCCATCAGGCAGCGGCCAATGGCCAGCATCTTCTGTTCGCCGCCCGACAGCGTGCCGGCAGCCTGGCGACGCCGTTCGGCCAGTCGCGGGAACATGGCGAAGACGCGCTCCAGCGTCTGCTTCTCCAGAGCCCGCGCGCGCTTCGGTGTGGCTCCCATCTCGAGATTCTCGAGCACGGATAGATTGGGAAAGACCTGGCGGCCCTCGGCGACGTGGCCGATGCCCGCTTCGCACACACGCCAGGAGGGCCAGCCGGTGATATCGGCGCCGTCGAAGCGGACATGGCCGCGCGCCGGCTTCTCGATGCCGTGGATCGAGCGGATCAGCGAGCTCTTGCCCGCGCCGTTGGCGCCGACGATGGCCACGATTTCGCCCTCGGCGATCTCCAGCGAGACGCCGGCCAGCGCCTGGGCGTCGCCGTAGTAGAGGTCGAGGGTCTGGACCTCGAGGAGCGGCGCGCTCATGCCGGCTCCGGCTCGCCGAGATAGACGTCGAGCACGGCCTGGTGGCGCGAGATCTCGGCCGGCGTGCCTTCGGCGATCTTCTCGCCGTAACTTACCACCACGATGTTGGACGCCAGCGCCATGACGGCGCGCATCACATGCTCGATCAGCAGGATGGTGAGGCCGGTGCGGCGGTTGAGGTCCTGCAGGAAGGAAACCATCACGTCGATCTCGGTCGGCCGCAGTCCCGCCATCACCTCGTCGAGCAGCAGCAGCTTGGGCTCGGTGGCGAGCGCGCGCGCGACCTCGAGCCGCTTGCGATCCGGCAGCGTGAGGCTCTCCGCCGCCTGGTGACGCCGGTCGTGCAGGCCGAGCTGCATCAATATGTCGGCGGCGTAGGCGCGCGCGTCGGGCAGGGCGTGCCGGCGATGCAACGCGCCCACCGTGACGTTCTCCAGCACGCTCAGCCCCTTGAACGGCTTCACGATCTGGAAGGTACGGCCGACGCCCGCGTCGCAGGCGAGATCCGGGCGGAGCCCCGAGATCAGTTTTCCGTCGAGGCGCACGCTCCCGGCGTCCGGCCGATAGACGCCCGCGATCATGTTGAAGATGGTGGTCTTGCCCGCGCCGTTCGGACCGATGAGCGCGTTGATGGCGCCGGCCGGAACGTCGAACGAAACGTAGTGCACGGCGCGCAGGCCCCGGAAGCTCTTGCCGATGCCGTCCAGTTCGAGCCGCGCGCCGCTCATCGGCGCTTCTCCCCGAAGCCGAGGCGTTCGGCGATCCACGGCCAGACACCGGCCGGCCGGTACATTACGATCACCAGCAATGCGAGGCCGTAGAAGATCTGCTTCAGGCCGGAGACGTGGAAGACCTCGCTCAGGTCGGTGAAGATCTCGCCGAGGCCCGTCAGCACGACGGCGCCGACGATGGGACCGAACAGCGTGCCCAGCCCGCCGATGATCGGCGCCAAGGTGAACTCGATCGACCGGCCCATGGCGAAGGCGGTCTCGGGAAAGAGGTTGTTGTAGTAGAAGGCGTTCCAGACGCCGGCCAGCGCCGTCAGCGCCGCCGAGATCACGATCGCGATCATCTTGCAGCGCAGGACCGGCACGCCGACCGCCTGCGCCGCTTCCGGATATTCGCGGATGGCGAGCCAGTAGCGGCCGAGCCGGCTTTCGAGCAGGGCGCGGCACAGGATGAAGGCGCCGACCGCCAGTGCCAGGATCACATAGTATAAGAGAAGCGGCCCGCCACGCAGGTTCAGGATGTCGGAGCCGGCATCGACCTTGAGGAAGAGGCCGCCCGAGCCGCCAGCCCAGCCCCAGTGATCGAAGGCGATGCGGGTGAACTCGCTGAAGGCGATCGTGAGCAGCGCGAAGTAGACGCCGGCCAGCGAGAAACGGAAG
>JAKFVZ010000048.1 GCA_021732965.1 Reyranella sp. | reverse complement strand
GGCCGAGGGGCCGTACGCCACTGTCTCCAAACACCCCGCCGTCGTCGAGGCTTATGTCGGAACCGGTCATGGCTGAGACATTGTTGAAAGTCGCGGGCCTGCAGGCCTGGTACGGCGAGTCGCACATCCTGCACGGCGTCGATTTCGAGATCCGCCGCGGCGAGCTTGTCACCTTGCTGGGGCGCAACGGCGCGGGGAAGACCACGACCCTGCGTTCTATCATGGGCATCCTCTGCAAGCGCACGGGATCGATCACCTTCGAGGGACGGGAGACGATCGGCATGACGTCCGATCACATCGCCCGCCTCGGCATCGCCTACTGCCCCGAGGAGCGCGGGATCTTCTCGAGCCTGAATGTCGACGAGAACCTGAGACTGCCTCCGGTCGTCAAGCCGGGCGGGCTCAGCATCGAGGAAATCTACAAGCTCTTCCCCAATCTTCTGGAGCGGCGGCATAGCCAGGGCACCAAGCTGTCCGGCGGCGAGCAGCAGATGCTGGCCATCGGCCGGATTTTGCGCACCGGCGCCACGCTGCTGCTGCTCGACGAGCCGACGGAAGGGCTGGCGCCGGTCATCGTCCAGCGCATTGGCGAGATCATCCGCCAGCTCAAGAGCCGGGGCTTCACCATCCTGCTGGTCGAACAGAACTTCCATTTCGCGGCCACGGTCGCGGACCGCCACTATGTGATGGAAGACGGGCGCGTGATCGACACGGTCGCCTCGAGCGACGTGCAGCAGAGCATCGGCAAGCTGCAATCCTATCTGGGGGTATGAGGCCGCCATGTTCGAACTTCTAGGCATTCCCCCGCAGGCGCTGTTCGGCCAGCTTCTGCTCGGCCTGATCAACGGCGCCTTCTACGCCATGCTGAGCCTCGGCCTCGCCGTGATCTTCGGCATGCTGAACGTCATCAACTTCACGCACGGCGCCCAGTACATGATGGGCGCCTTCGCGGCCTGGCTGCTGCTCGGCATCTTCGACGTGCCGTTCTGGGCCTCGCTCGTCATCGCCCCGATCATCGTCGGCCTGTTCGGCATCGTCCTCGAAAAGCTGATATTGAAGCGCATCTATCATCTCGACCATCTCTACGGCTTCCTGCTGACCTTCGGCCTGGCGCTGGTGATCGAAGGTCTCTTCCAGTGGAAGTGGGGATCCTCGGGCGCTCCCTATCCCAACCCGATCCCCGGCGGCTTCAATCTCGGCTTCATGTTCCTGCCGACCTATCGCGGCTTCGTCGTGGTGGCGGCGCTCGTGATCTGCCTCGCCACCTGGTACGGCATCGAGCGCACCAAGCTCGGCGCCTACCTGCGCGCAGCCACCGAGAACCCGACACTGGTCCGCGCCTTCGGCATCAACGTGCCGCGCCTGATCACGCTCACCTATGGGCTGGGCGTGGCACTGGCCGCGCTGGCGGGAGTGCTCGCCGCACCGATTCAGCAGGTATCGGCACTGATGGGCGTCAACCTCGTGTTGATCGTCTTCGCGGTCGTGGTGATCGGTGGCATGGGCTCGATCATGGGGTCGATCGTCACCGGCTTCGGCCTCGGCCTGGTCGAGGGCCTGACGAAGGTCTTCTACCCGCCGGCCTCCAACACGGTGATCTTCGTCGTCATGGCGCTCGTCCTGCTGATCAAGCCGGCCGGCCTGTTCGGGCAGACCAAATGAACGCGACACGCATAGGCTACGCCCTCCTGATCGTGCTGGCGCTGGTTGCGCCGACCTTCGCCTATCCCGTCTTCCTGATGAAGGCGCTGTGCTTCGCGCTGTTCGCCTGCGCGTTCAACCTGCTGCTGGGCTATGCCGGCCTCATGAGCTTCGGCCACGCCATGTTCTTCGGCATGGCGGGCTATTTCTACGGCCATGTCGTGAAGGCGTGGGACATGGCGCCCGAACTCGGCCTGCTGCTCGGCGTGGCCGGTGCGGCGCTGCTGGGGCTGGTGACCGGCGCGCTCGCGATCCGCCGCCAGGGCATCTACTTCGCCATGATCACGCTCGCCTTCGCGCAGATGGTGTATTTCTTCTGCATCCAGGCGCCGTTCACCGGCGGCGAGGACGGCTTGCAGGGCATTCCGCGCAAGGCGCTGCTCGGCGGCCTGATCCCGATCAAGGACGACAAGGTCCTGTACTACGTCGTGCTGGCGATCTTCCTGTTCGGTTACGCCGCCATCTATCGCGTCATCCATTCGCCCTTCGGGCAGGTGCTTAAGGCCATTCGCGACAACGAGCAGCGCGCCAAGTCGCTGGGCTATGAGGCCGATCGCTACAAGCTGCTGGCGTTCGTCCTGTCGGCGGGGCTGGCGGGCCTTGCCGGCGCCACCAAGGCGATGGTGCAGCAGTTCGCGACCCTCACGGACGTAGCGGCCTCGACCTCCGGCGAGGTCGTTCTGATGGCGCTGGTCGGCGGCCTCGGCACCATCGTCGGCCCGGTGGTGGGCGCCTTTATCATCGTCACCATGCAGAACTACCTGGCCTTCACCGGCGAGTTCGTGCTGGTGATCCAGGGGTCCATCTTCGTGGTGATCGTGCTCGCATTTCGCAAGGGTGTCGTCGGCGAACTCGCGGACTGGTGGAAACGGCGCCAGGCGCGCTAGCGGATGGCCAGCGCGCGCAAGCCCCTGTCGTGGCGGCTGGTTCCTGCGCTCGGCCTCCTCATTGCCCTCGCGATCTCCCTGGCCATCGGCCGCGGCTCGCTCTCGCCGACCATGGCCACCGTGTTGCCCGTCATCGAGCTGGCGGTGCTGATGGCCACGGTCTTCTCCTCGGTCCATCACGCCGACGTCATCGCCCATCGCCTGGGTGAACCCTATGGCACGCTCGTGCTGACCGTGGCGGTGACGGTGATTGAGGTGGCGCTGATCCTCTCGATCATGTTCGCGGGCGAGGGTAACGAGGGGCTGGCGCGCGAGACGGTGTTCTCGGTGATCATGGTCGTCTGCAATGGCATGGTCGGCCTCTGCCTGATCGTGGGCGGCCTGCGCTACGGCGAGCAGGGGTTCCGCCTACCCGGCGCCAACGCCTATCTCGTGGTGCTGATGCCGCTCGCCACACTGACGCTGATCCTGCCGACCTATACGACCAGCGCACCCGGCCCGTTCTACTCGCCGACCCAGCTCGTCTTCGTGAGCTTCGTCACCCTCGTGCTGTATGGCGTCTTCCTCTACGTGCAGACCATCCGGCATCGCGACTACTTCCTCTCCGATTCGGGCGACAGCCATGGCGAGGCCGCCGGCGGCCCAACGCCGGCCGAGTTCTGGGAAAGCGTCGGCCAGCTCGTGGTCTCTCTGGTCGCGGTGGTGCTCCTGGCCAAGGGCTTCTCCGGCTCGGTCGAGAAGGTCGTCACCGCCGTCGGCGCGCCGCGGGATGTGGTCGGTCTGCTGGTCGCGCTGCTGGTGCTGCTGCCCGAGACCCTGGCGGCGTTGCGCGCAGCGCGGCGCGACGAGCTGCAGAAGAGCCTGAACCTCGCGCTCGGCTCCTCGCTTGCCACGATCGGCCTCACCATTCCGGCGGTCAGCCTGCTGGCCATGGTGCTGAACCAGCCGCTCGATCTGGGCATCGA
>JAKFVZ010000630.1 GCA_021732965.1 Reyranella sp. | reverse complement strand
GCGGATTCTTCCCTATTTCAAGAAGTCGGAGAACTACGAGCCGGGCGGCGACGACTCCCGCGGCAGGGGCGGTCCGCTGAACGTCGCGGAGATGCGCGAGACCAACGAACTCTGCGACGCCTTCATCGATGCGGCCGAAGCAAGCGGCTATCCGAAGAACAAGGATTATAACAACGGCAACCAGGAAGGCTTCGGCTACTTCCAGGTGACGATGAAGGACGGCAAGCGCTGGTCGACGGCGCGTGCCTTCCTCGATCCCATCCGCAATCGCCCCAACCTCCAGATCGTGACCGATGCGCTGGTCGACCATGTCATCCTCGAAGGCAAGCGCTGCGTCGGCGTCGCCTACACGGTGCACGGCCAAAAGCAGGAGGCCCGCTGTGGCCGCGAGGTCATCCTGTCCTGCGGCGCGGTCCAGTCGCCGGGCGTTCTTGAACATTCCGGCATCGGCCAGCCCGAACTGCTGCGCCGCTACGGCATCGAGGTGAAGCACGAACTGAAGGGCGTCGGCGAGAATTACGGCGACCACTTCGCGCCGCGCATGAACTGGAGGGTCAAGCTGCCGGTGACGCTCAACGAGAAGACGCGCGGCGTGAATCTCGTGAAGGAAGTGATCAAGTACTACACGACCGGACGCGGTGCGCTGAGTCTCACCGCCGGTGTCGTGTATGGTTTCGTGCGCACGCGGCCCGGCCTCGAATCGCCCGACATGCAGTTCCACATGGCGCACGCCAGCTACGACACCGCGCAGAAGCGCGACCTCGAACGCGAACCAGGCATGACCGTCGTCATCGGCCAGTGCCGGCCCGATTCACGCGGCTCGATCCACATCAAGTCGGCGATCCCCGGTAGCGAACCCGCGATCCGGCCGAACTTCCTGTCGGCCCAGACCGACCGCGACGCCACGGTTGCGGGCATGCAGATTGCCCGCAAGATCGTGTCCCATCCGTCGCTGTCGAAGTACATCGCCTTCGAGAAGACGCCCGGCGACAAGATCCAGACCTACGACGAGTGGCTGAGCTTCGCGCGCGGCAACGGCCAGACGACCTATCACGTCATCGGCACCTGCAAGATGGGCTCGGACCCGATGGCCGTGGTCGACGACCGGCTGCGGGTCCACGGCATCGCCGGCCTGCGGGTCGTCGACGCCTCGATCATGCCGACCGTGCCGTCGGGCAACACCAACGCGCCCACGATCATGGTTGCCGAGAAGGGCGCGGACATGATCAAAGAAGATGCGAAGGCGGGCCTCAAGGCCGCCGCTTGAGGCCCGAAAATTGGGGGACATGATGAAGCCTGTGAGGTCCATTCTCGCCATGCTGGCGATCGGCGGCCTGGTGGCGGCCTGCGAGGGCCAGATGCCCAAGACCGAATCGAAGCGCGACATGCTGACCGATTCGGGTTTCAAGGTCGTGTCGCTGAAGACGCCGGGACAGGCGGCTTCGTTCAAGAAGCTGCCGCCGCACAAGCTGGTTCGCAAGACGTACCAGGGCAAGCCGGTCTGGGTCTATGCGGATCCGAACATGTGCGGCTGCCTCTACATGGGCACGCAGAGCAACTACAACGCCTACATCAAGGAGGCGTCGAAGCAGATGATGACCACGGCGATGCGCGCCAACTTCGCCGACGATCCCTACAGCCCGAGTTCGATGGACGCCACGGTCGACAACGACTGGGATTGGGGCGAGTGGGGCAACCCCGGCTACTACGGCCTGCCTTACTGAGGGCGGCCCGGAACCGAAAACGCCCGGCGGAGCGATCCGCCGGGCGTTTTTCTTTGATGATTTTGGTCTGCTCCGACCTCCACCCCCTCATCCTGAGGAGGCCCGAAGGGCCGTCTCGAAGGATCGGCCGCAGGCGAGGTGCGCGTGCCCACCCTTCGAGACGCGCTCCTTGCGGAGCGCTCCTCAGGGTGAGGTGGTGTTGGAGTTCGACCTACTTTGCCTGCGTCGCGGGCACGCCCAGCGAGAGCATCAGCCGGTTGGCCCAGTTGAAGAAGGACGCTGCGCCGATCAGGTCGGCGATGGCGGCATCGTCGAGGCCGACGGTGCGCAGGCGTTCGACATGCTCCTTGCCGAAGGTCATCGGCAGGGCCGTCAACGCGACCGAGGCGGCCACGATGGCTTCCCAGCGCTCGTCGAGTTTGGCGTCGACACCCTCGTCGAGCAGGCGCTGCACGTCGTCGACGCGCTTCGAATAGGTCGCGGCGAAGCGGGCATGGACGGAGGCGCAGTAGATGCAGCCGTTGAGGCGCGAGGTCGCCGCCGCCGCCAGTTCGCGCTCGGCGCGCGGCAGGCCGGCCTCGGGATTGTAGAAGATGTCCTTGTCGGTCCGCGTGCGCGCCTCCAGCACGTCGGGATCGCGCGCCAGCAGCCTGAAATAGGGCGACTTCACGCGCGCCGCATCGACCAGGCTCCGGATGTGATGCTCGGTCATGTCGGCTTCGGCCATCGGCTCCAGCCAGGGCAGCCAGTCGAGCATGTCGCGGGTGAAGACCACCGGCTCGGTGTGCGGCGGCGGCGTCAGGGTCTTGTCGGTGCTCATAGCGTGCTCGCGAGGACGGTCAGGCCGGAAACGACCCGGATCTGATAAGACAGGAAGGAGACGAGCTGCGAGATCGTCACGATGTCGTTGGTCGACCAGCCGGCATCGAGCAGGGACTGCAGCGACGGCGCCGACGCATCGCGCGGATGGAACACCAGCATGTGCGTATGCTCGAAGGCGGCCGACACGCGCGTGCCGAGCGCGGTGCGCCCTGCGTCGCTCACCTTCCAGGTCGGACCCGGTGCGTCCTCGACCGAGAGCGGACCCTTGGGGTAGTGGCCGTAGGGGCCTTTGGTCCTGGCCGTCGCGACCTCGGCGGCAATGGCCGTACGCAGGTTTGCGGGCAGCTTGGCCGCATAAAAGGCATCGGTCCTGGCTTCGCCGTGCAGGCCGGCGACGAACGCGGCGATGGCGTGGCGTTCGTCGGCGCTGACGCCACCCAGTTCCTTGGGCTCGAACAGCGACGTGTAGCTCGCCTGCGCGTGCTTGCGCGCCTCGATGCGCTGGGCGCGGATCGCGTCCAGCCTGGAGCCCGGTGCAATTCCCACCAGGCTGTCGATCACGTCTGTCATGCGACTTGTCTCGTCCCCGCTTTGACTTCCGGCGCCCAGCCCAATGCCGGCGCAACCTTCTCGGCGAACAATTCGATCGACCGCAGGATATACGGGTGCGGCGGATCGATCGAGTGAACCTGCATGGTGAGGTCGGTCGTGCGCTGCAGCGTGTCGTCGCCCTGCAGCGAGGCGATCACCTCGTCGGGCGTGCCGATATGCACGTCCATGGCCCTGATCAGGTCGCCGACCAGGCTGCCCGACGTGAAGTTGCCAGTGGCTGCCAACCGGTGACGCAGGCGCGATAGGCCGATCTCGGCGAGGCGCATCGCCTCGTTGCGATCGTCGGCAATGAAGATGGTGCGCGAGGCCAGGATGCGCGGCTCGACGCCCTTGGGCAGGGCTTCGAGATAGGCATCGAGCATAGGATTCTGGATGTCTGCCAGCGAGGCGCGCGGCGCGTCGG
>JAKFVZ010000125.1 GCA_021732965.1 Reyranella sp. | reverse complement strand
TTATCGCTGCGATCGGATCCGTGTTCACGCCCTCGAAGGGCTACCGCCTTTCTCATGTCGTCCTATCGGCAATGGTCTCGACAGGCCCGGAATGGTTCGATGTGTTCCGCGAACACTGCGGCGGCATGGTTCAATCGTCCTATGACGGGGCGATGCGTGGCGGCTCGTATGTGAAGCGCTGGGACAAGCGGATGCGGGACGCCAAGGCCGCCGGCCTGCGCACGGCCACGATCAGCGTCGTCAACCGCGAGCTGCTGGTCGACGGGCCTGGGAAGACGATGGATTACCTCGCCGACATCGGCGTGGATGAGTGCTCGTTCCTGCCCTTCATGCTCAACGACCAGAACCAGACGACAGGCAAATACGAAGAGTATGCACCGACGATGTCGGCCTGGTATGACTTCATGATCGAGGCGACAGAACGCTTCATTGAGAGGGCTTAGCAGGGCCTGGCGGTGCCCATGATCGGGCAGATGGCCTTCATCCTCACCCAGGCGAAGCGCAACCGGTTGGCCAATGTGGCGGCGCAGACGCTGTTCCTGCTTCCCGACGGCGCTTTCGTCCTGCCCGATTATCGCGATGGCTGGCACGAGTTTATGCAGCCATTCGGCAACATCCTTCAGCAGAGCTTCGATGAGGTTCTGACCTCGCCGGCGCGCCGGGCCTACTTGCGACGCCAGGCCACCAGGAATGGCAACGCCGACTGCCTGGCGTGCGATCACGGCGACAAATGCGTCATGGAATTCTGGAAGCCGAACCGTCCCGGTGATGATTGTTTCGGGGGTCGGGGTTATGTCGAATGGGTGCTGGCAAATGCCGGCCGCATTGAAGCCATTGCCCCGATCTCCGAGGCGACCCTTTACTGAGAAGGCCATGCCCGAGCCTGACGTCTACAGCGCTGAGAGCGATCTGACCTGCGTCTGGGTCCACCAGAGCGGCGAGTGTGTGGGTCGTTTCGGGCGCGCGGCCTGCGAAGTGTTCAGTGCATCTGAACCTCGCCGGATGGTCTTCCACGCCAGGCCGGCTTCACTGGAGACCTGGCTTGCCTTCAAGGCTCAGGTCGAAGCCATTCACGGCTATCCGATCAGCGATGAACTGACACCGCACCGCTTTCACAAGGAACTGGGGCTGGACGCAGCCTACCATTGTACCGGCTCAGTCTTCCGTGTGCCGCTTGCTGCCGTCAGCAGCCTCAACAACCCGTTCCGAACCGATGTCTGGGGAAGAGGGAAAACGACGCGCCGCGCGGTCAAGGAGGCCATCGAGCGAGCTGATTTCGCCGCGACCCACGTAAGCATGGGCATCCGCCACATGGTGGCGCCGGGCTGGGATGCGCGCCGGATCGCCTATCTGGTCGAACACCCCGACGCGACGCCGATATCGATCGAGGTCCATAGCCTCGACGGGTCTTTCACAATCCATGACGGCTTTCATCGGCTCGCGGCCGCGATCTACCGGTGCGACGGTCATATCGACATCGAGCTCGGAGGCTATGTTACCGGCTGGGACCAGGCTTTCCCCCAACGCGTGCCGATCCAGCAGCCCAGGCCTCTGCCCGAGGACAGGGACAGCACTCTCGACGAGGTCATCGCTTACCGTCTCGAATTGGCGAAAGCTCATCTGGGTTGGACGCAACCGCGCATCGATGCCTTCTGGCAGGGACTTACCGATCACCGGAGCGGCACGCGAGACGCCACTCGGATCGGATACCTCGACGATGATGCCGCATTCTACGACCAGAATTGCTCGCCGGCGCAGATCGATGCGCTGGGCTATCGTGATGGGCTGCAGGCCGCTGAAGCGTTCGAGACCTTGCCCCGTGACTATGAGCGTGACGATCTCGGCCTGCTGCAGGAGGTCAATGCCTGGGCGTCCAATTCAAACGGCGACTTCGACATCGATGACGCATCCTGGTCTGCGACGGCAGCCCAGCCGATCGACGTGTTTCTCGCCGTGATGACGCGGCAGCAATTGGTCGACTGGTTCATCGAGGAAGACAGAGCTGCAAAGGCAGACGGCCGCTATGGCTACGCCCACCTGCTGATGCAGAACATCTACTCTCACGTCGTGCATGTCGCCTACGAAGACGGCCGCGTCGACGTCTGGGACGGTTTCCACAGGATCGCTGCCGCCATGCTGCGGGGAGATCAGAACATCCCGGCAATCGAAGGGCGACCCGCGCCAGCTCTTGCTTTGGCCGCGCGCTGAATTTTTTTCACATGGTTTCAAGGCAGGTGGCTTGCCCCCAGCGCGGGCGAGCCGGAAAGCCATTCGCACGCTTTTGATGCGAACCCAATCCCACACTGGCTGGGATGGATAATTCATTCGAAATTTGAAGGATTATCGGTCCCTGAAAGGAGTGCGATTTCGCTATCCAGATATTTCGCTTGACACCCCCTAGTGACTTTCAACGTTCCACCGCATCATTCCTGTAGGCAAGGAGTCGTAATCGAATCCTTGCTCCGGGCGCAGTACGCGTTCGGCGAACCCAACCACACCGTAACCCTGAGCACACAGTCCCAGGGGTTCGTCAGGAGCACCACATGTCTCTCGCAGGTATCAAGCAGGCTTCCGCCGCTCGCGGCCGCAACTCGGCCTCCACCGGCTATCCGAACGTCCTCGTCCAGGTGAAGGGCTTCAAGCTCCACGACAAGGCGAATTCCAATCCCGACAAGGACATCCTGATCGGCGTGCTCGTGAACGACGCCGACAACCTCAAGGCGACCGTCGACGAGGCCGGCAACTACGCGACCGAGGTCGAGATCAAGGTCGAGTACACCCCCGAGGAGATGGAGAAGCTGCGCGCCAAGAAGGTCGTCAAGCACGGCGTCTACGACATCGCGAAGGGCAAGAACAACAACGAGCCGGTCGTCATCGACCAGTTCGTCGCGTTCGACCGCTGCAAGATCCGCGGCAACCAGATCACGGCGGCCTTCGTCGACCGTCCGTTCGGCAAGCGCGGCACCTTCGACCCGAACTCGATGTACATCTTCACCAACGTCGACACGTCGGTCCGCAGCGAGCGCACGATCCCCGGCCGTGACGGCAACCCGGACCGCAGCGTCCAGACCGCCGTCGTGACCTTCTCCGACCAGTCGATCGGCTTCACCGGCCTCGACGGCTTCAAGAAGGCCATCGCCGACGCGGTCGCCGCCTCCGAGGTCTACATGGACGAGGTCTCGGTCTACGTCCGCGGTCTGGAGACCGAAGACGGCATCGTCACCCCGTTCTCGGAGGAGTTCATCCGCCGCTGGAACAAGGAAGCTCAGCGCGCCGAGACGGCCGAGGAGTTCGCCGACCGCATCCTCTCCGACGAGAACAAGAAGGACTTCGTCGCCGAGGCCATCGCCGGCAAGAACAACCAGATGTGGGAAGTCGTCCCGCAGGTGCGCATCGACTACGGCTCCAACTCGACCCACTCGGGCAAGATCGCGGCTCGCGAGAGCAACGAGAACGCCCCGGCGCTGACCGAGGACCAGAAGCGCAAGCTCAACGATGCCGAGCGCTTCCGCATCGACCTGGGCGAGGGCTTCGAGTTCGGCCACGTAAAGTGCAACGTCCCGATGC
>JAKFVZ010000365.1 GCA_021732965.1 Reyranella sp. | reverse complement strand
TCACTGCACGCGGGATTTGACGCGGGGTGGAGCAGCCCGGTAGCTCGTCAGGCTCATAACCTGAAGGTCGTAGGTTCAAATCCTGCCCCCGCAACCAACTTCTGAAAGCCGTTCTCGAAAGAGGACGGCTTTTTCGCGTCTGCATGCCGGCCAGGAGTCTGCTAGGAGAACGCAGATGATTGGAGCCCAGAAGATCCCGGCCTTTTGCACGCAATGCCGGTCGCGTTGCGGCTGCATCGCCGTCGTGGAAGACGGGCGCTTGCGGGGGATCGAGCCTTTGCCGGATCATCCGACCGGCCAGGCGCTCTGTCCGAAGGGCCGGGCGGCCCCCGAACTCGTCTATCATCCAGAACGCGTGACGACTCCTCTTCGCC
The DNA here is from genome assembly GCA_021732965.1 of Reyranella sp. GTDB lineage: Bacteria > Pseudomonadota > Alphaproteobacteria > Reyranellales > Reyranellaceae > Reyranella. Next base: position 3,196 of record JAKFVZ010000365.1, on the reverse strand, counting down.
GCACCCAACCGAAGGGCGCCGCCGATCCCGGCTGGACGCCGATCAGCTGGGACGAGGCACTGGCGGAAATCATCACTCGCCTGTCCGGTATCCGGGCAGAGCACGGCGCCGAACAGGTAGCCTTTTCCGTCACCACGCCGAGCGGGTCGCATATTTCGGATTCGATCTCCTGGGTCGAGCGCTTCATCCGCGCCTACGGGAGTCCGAACACGATCTACGGAACTGAAATCTGCAACTGGCACAAGGACTACGCCTCGCGTTTCACCTACGGCCACGATATCGGCACACCCGATTTCGCCAACACGGACTGCGTCGTGCTGTGGGGCAACAATCCCGCGGCGACCTGGCTGGCGCGGCAGGTGGAGATACAGAAGGCCCTGAAGAACGGCGCGCGCATGATCGTCATCGATCCGCGTCCGACGGCGCTGGCCAAACGGGCGAGCCAGTGGCTGCGGGTGCGCCCCGGCACCGACCAGGCGGTCGCCCTGGGACTTGCGAATCTGCTGATCTCGAGCGGACGCTTCGATCGCGCCTTTGCAGGGACCTGGACGAACGCCAGCCTGCTGGTGCGCTCCGACACGGGCCACTTTCTGCGCCAGAGCGATCTTCGGGCCGATGGCCGGAGCGACGTTCTGCTTTGTCATGCCGGCGAGGGCGGTGGCCTGTTGGCTTTCGATGCGACGAGCGAACGCTCCGCCACGCCCGGCCTGCGCTGGAGCGGCACTGTCGAAACGCTCTCCGGCCCGGTCCTGTGTCACACGGCGCTGGAACTGTTCGCGCGGGAAGCGGCCGAGTTTCCGCCGGAGCGTGTCGCCGAGGTGAGCGGTATCGAGCCGGGTGACCTCGAGAAGGCTGCCGACATCATCGCCGGCGCGAAGTCGGTTGCCTATTACGCCTGGAACGGTGTCGGGCAGAGCGTCACGGCCACCCAGACCGATCGCGCGATTTCGATTCTTTACGCACTCACCGGCAGCTATGGCCGTAAGGGCGGCAACGTGCCGGGCGGCGCTGCGCCCTTCGTGGATATTTCCGGCCACGATCTCCTGTCCGCGGCACAGCGCGACAAGGCGCTGGGTCTTGCCGAGCGGCCCCTCGGTCCCGGCCTTCAAGGGTGGGTCACGGCCCGCGATGTCTACAAGGCCGTGCTGACGAAGGCGCCCTATCCCGTGCGCATGTTGATGTCGTTCGGCACCAACCTCCTGGTGTCGCAGCCGGATACGGAAACCGCCCGTCAGGCGCTGTCGGCACTGGAATTCCACGTCCATGCGGATTTCTTCGTCAATGCGACGGCCCGCTACGCGGACATCATTCTGCCGGTCGCGACCTCGTGGTAGCGTGAAGGTCTGCGTACGGGCTTCGACGGCAGCCTCGAGGGACTGCGGCATGTCCAGCTCCGGCCACCTGTCGTCGCGCCGGTCGGCGAGGCCCGCTCCGACACCGACATCGTGATGGGACTCGCCGCTGGGCTTGGCCTCGGTGAGCGGATGTTCGATCTCGATGCCGACCGCGGCCACGACGCTGTGCTGGCCAAAACGGGACTGACCGTCGAGAAGTTGCGCGGCGCTCCGGCAGGCATCGTGGTCGAGGGCGCGGCGCAGTACAACGCCCAGGCGGCTACGCACGACGGCCGTCCCCGCGGCTATCCGACCCCAACCGGCAAAATCGAAATCTATTCGGAGCGGCTGCTGCTGGCCGGCTACCGGCCGCTGCCCGGCCTCGCCGTCAAAGATCTTTTGCCGGTCGACGCGAATTTCCCGCTGCGCCTCGGCAGTGCCAAGAGCGTCGCCTACTGCCACAGCCAGCACCGCAACATCGACTCGCTGCGCCGGCTGGTCCCCGACCCGGTCGTGGAGATCTCGCCGGAAGATGCGGCGGCCCGGTCGATCGTTCAGCGCGACTGGGTTCGCATCAGGACACGGAGCGGTGAGGTGGTTGCCCGGGCGGCCATCGTGCCGGGTCTCGCGCCCGGAGCCGTGTTCGGCCAGCACGGCTGGTGGGTCGATGGCGGCGACGGCACGCCGTATGATCGCAGTCACCCCCTGGCTGCGAACCTGAACGGCGCGATCGGCACCGAAAGGGCCGATCCCGTCAGCGGCTCGATCCCGCTGCGCTGCTCGTGGTGCGAGATCGAAAAGAGTGAGCAGGGTCCACCGCCGAGCTGGCATGTCCCACGATCCGCTTGATCTCTTCCGCCTGAAAGGCCGCACCGCCCTGGTGACCGGCGCCCGCCGCGAGATCGGCCGGGCCATCGCGCTCGCGCTGGGCCGTGCCGGTGCGCAGGTCGCGATTCATCACGCCGGTACTCCCGAGGAGGAAGCGGATGCCGGGGCCGTCGTCCGCGAGCTCGAACAGGATGGCGGAACCGCGCGCGCTTTCGCGCAGGACTTCGCGCTCGACGATGCGGGGCGCCGGCTGGCCGAAACCGTGTCGGCCTGGTCGCCGGTCGATATCCTGGTGCTGAACGCCTCGATCGAAATGCCGGAGCCCTTCGAGGCGATCGATCGCGGGCGGTTCGACCGGCAGATCGCGGTCAATCTGCGGAGCCCGATGGAGTTGCTGCAGGAACTGGTCCCGCCGATGGGTCGCCGCGGCTGGGGGCGGGTCGTGACGATCGGCAGCGTCCAGCAGGTCAGGCCGCATCCCCGCATGCTGGTCTATGCCGGGACCAAAGCGGCGCAGTTGAACTGGGCATGGAATCTCGCCCGGCAATTCGGCGGCCAGGGCGTCACGGTGAACAATCTCGCGCCGGGCGCCATCCTGACGGCGCGCAACCGCGAACAGATGGCGGTCGAGGGCGAGCTATTGGCTCAGCGCATTCCGACCGGCCGGCTCGGTCGGCCCGACGACCTGGTGGGCGCAGCCCTGCTTCTGTGCTCGGACGCGGGCGCCTACATCAACGGCGTCAATCTTTACGTCGATGGGGGCCGCGCCATCGCCTAGGATCGATGCTGCACGTCAGCAGGGTTCACATGGCCGCCGCTCCCGAAACTCGACTTTCAGACGCCGAAGCAGACGACCTCAGGAAAATCGCCGGGACGATGGTTCCCGCGTACACCGCTCTCGGCATGCCGGGGGCCGACGATCCGCTGATCCTGGACGACATCTTGCGATCGCTGGGTCGCGATCTTCCGCTGGTGCGCGAGGCGCTCGTCGCCATCTCGGCGAAGTCCGGCGGGACGTTCGCCGACAGGGACCA
>JAKFVZ010000364.1 GCA_021732965.1 Reyranella sp. | reverse complement strand
GACCTCGGCGCGGCCGAACTCGCGATGGTGGCCGCTCTCGACCGAGCCGCCCAGCTCCTTGGCCATGGTCTGCTCGCCGTAGCAGATGCCCAGCACCGGCACGTCGGCCTTGAAGATGGCAGGATGGGCGGCGGGCGACTGGCCCTCGGTCACCGAGGCCGGGCCGCCGGAGAGGATGATCCCCCGTGGATCGAACGCCTTGATCTTCGCGTCGTCGACGGACTGGAAGGGCAGGATTTCACAGTAAACCCCGGCTTCGCGCACGCGGCGGGCGATCAGCTGGGTAACCTGGGAACCGAAATCGACGATCAGCAAACGGTCGGTCATGGGGCGATATAAGCGCGACGGGCGGATGCGGCAACCGTCGCGGTGTGGATGGCTGTCGTCATCCGACCGCCCCCGTCATACGGGGGAGGTGGCCCGAAGGGCCGGAGGGGGAAAGCCATGAGTCTGACCTCGTCCCGACTGCCAACCTTTGCGTGGCCTTCCCCCTCCCGGCCTCCCCCGTCAGACGGGGGAGGAGGAAGAGTCATTGGGCCAGCTTGCGTCGGATCAGCGGGGCGTCGAGGTCGCGCCAGGCATAGGCGACCTCCTCGACGTCGGTGCCGCCCATCGTGTCGGTGCGCTCGCCCACCCGCTCGCCGCCCAGCCCCTCGTAGAAGAAGCGGGTCGGGTTGCGGGCCAGCATCCACAGGATTGCCGTGTCGCAGCGATCGGCTTTGAGCTGGCGGAACAGCGCGTCGAGCAGGCGGCGGCCCAGCCCCTGGTTCTGGAAGTCGGGCTCGACGTAGAGCGTGTAGACCTCGCCGACCTTGATTTCGCGGCCGTCGAGTTCCTCGGGTGGATCGCGCACCGGACCGCAGCTGCCGAAGCCCACGACGCCCATCTCCGCGTCGTCGGCCACGAAGACGCCCCTCGCCTCTCCGGGATCCTGCAGGAGCTGCGACCACCAGGCCGACTGGCGCACGTCCGACATGGCGATCAGCATCGCGTCGGGCAGCAGGCCGGCATAGGTCGCCTGCCAGGTCTCGACATGGACCCGGCCGATCGCCGATGCGTCCTGGCGGGAGGCCCGGCGGATGCGGATCATTCTTCTGTCTCGGGCGTTGCCGTCTTCTCAGCCGGCTTGCGCACCAAAGCGGCAGCGAAGAAGCCGTCGGTGCCGTGCTTCAGGGGCGACAGCCGCAGATAGGGCGTGTTGGCGGTATCGGCCGGCGGCTCACTGTCCAGCACGTCGCGCCACAGCGCCTCGACCGGCACGACCTCGAAGTCGGCGTTGCGCTCCAGGAAGGCGGCGATCTGATTCTCGTTCTCGGCCGGCAGCACCGAGCAGGTGGCGTAGATCAGCCCGCCGCCCGGCTTCACCAGCTTCGACGCGGCATCGAGGATGGCCGCCTGCTTCGGGACCAGCTCCTCTAGGTCCTCGGGCCGCAGGGTCCAGCGGCCGTCGGGATTGCGCCGCCAGGTGCCCGTACCGGTGCAGGGCGCGTCGACCAGCACACGGTCGAAGGCGCCGGCCTGGCGCTTCAGCCATTTGCGGTTGTCGGCATCGATGGGACGGCGCTCGACATTGTGGGCGCCGGCGCGGCGCAGCCGTTGCGCGGAGCGGTCGAGGCGCGATTCGTAGACGTCCATGGCCACGACGCGGCCCTTGTTGTTCATGCGCGCCGCCATCGCCAGCGTCTTGCCGCCGGCGCCGGCGCAATAATCCGCGATCTGCATGCCGGGCTGGGCGTCGACCAGGGCGGCCACGAGTTGCGAGCCCTCGTCCTGGATCTCGACCAGGCCGTTCTGGAAGGTCTCGCCCTTCACGACCGAGAGCCGCCGGCGCAGGCGCAGGCCATCGGGCGCGTAACGCGTCGGCTCGGTCTCGATGCCCTCGCGGGCCAGTGCGTCGCGCGCCTGCTCCACCGTTGCCTTCAAACGATTGACGCGCAGGTCGACCGGCGGCGGCGTCTCGATGGCGGCGACTTCCCGCCCCCAGGACTCTCCATAGGCCTCCCGGAAGTGCGGCGCGACCCATTCCTGGATGTTGAGGCGCACCCAGTCGGGCTGTTCGGGATGGGGCAGCGAATGGCCTTCCATCTGGCGCAGCGCGCGATATTCGGCCTCGTCGAGCCGCGAGGGACGGTAGGTCCCGCCGTCGAACATGCTTTCGAGCCCCGCCATGTCGAGCCCCTCGACCAGCATCAGGTCGGCGGCCACGATGGCGCGCGCGCCGCGGTCGGGATGGCGCGTGCGCTCCAGCCACCAGGCGAGCTGGCCGTAACGGCGCAGGATGCTCCAGACGCGGTCGGACACGGCGCGGCGATCGCCGCCGCCGATGAAGCGGCGCGAACGGAAATAGGCATTGGCGACGAGATCGGCCGGCCGTTCGCTATGGCTGACGATTTCGTCGAGGAGTTCTATGGTGGCGGCCACCCGCGCGCCCGGTGTCACGTCTGTCTCCCTTGCAAAGCATGCCGCTACGATGAATACGCCCGACGCGCAACGTCCCCGCTCCGAGCTTCTCCGCCGCATCGCTCTCGTCCTCGCCTCGATCGTCATCGGCCTGGGCCTGCTCGAAGTCGGATTGCGCGCCACCAGCGGCAACTGGCTGTTCGTCTGGTCGAACTTCGTGCTCGAAGCGCGCAAGGTGTTGGTCGAACGCGATTCGGGCCGCACCGCCCACGACCCGCAGCTGGGCTACGTGCCGCGCGCCGGCTACAGCGGCCAGGGCATCACGATCGACGCGAACGGTCTGCGCAGTACCGGCCCGGCGCCGGCCGGCGACAAGCCGCCGATCCTCGTGGTGGGCGACTCCTTCACCTTCGGCGAGGAAGTCGGCGACGTCGAGACCTGGCCTGCCGACCTCCAGCGGCTGCTGGGCCAGCCCGTGCTGAACGGCGGCGTGAGCGGCTACGGCTTCGACCAGATCGTGCTGCGCACCGAGGCGCTGGCGCCGCTCTACAAACCGAAGGCGATCGTCGCGGCCTTCATCGCCTACGACATCCGCCGCACCGAAATGCGCCGGATGTGGAGCGCCGACAAGCCGTACTTCGACCTCGAGAACGGCACGCCGCGCCTTCGCAACGTACCGGTGCCGCCCTATGCGCCGGTCGAGACCACGCTCGGCTTCTGGCAGCGTGCCCTCGGTCGCTCCGCCCTCTTCGACTTCGTCATGCGGCGGCTCGACCAGCTGCACGGCTGGTATGGCGATCATATCCGCGTCCATCCGGCCGGCACCGGGGAGCGCATTTCCTGCCTGCTCACGGCGCGCCTGGCCGAGCTGCAGAAGAGCAGCGGCGCCCCCATCCTGCTGGTCGCCGAGTACGATCCCGTCGTCTGGGACGATCCAAGCTTCGCTGCGGAACAGCGCCGCATGACGCGGGACCTGCTGGCCTGCGGCCACCGGAACGGGCTGGCGACGCTCGACACCTACGAGGCGCTCGCCGCCACGCCGCGGCCGCGCGACCTCTACGTGTTGTGGCACATGAATGCGGCGGGCAATGCGCTGATCGCGCGGCTGGTCGCGGATGCGCTCGGACTCAAGGGCAACTGACGTGCTGGGCCGCGCGGCGCTGGTCCTCGTC
>JAKFVZ010000583.1 GCA_021732965.1 Reyranella sp. | reverse complement strand
TGGGGGCGGTGGCGGACCAACCCAGGGTCCGGGCACGGGACGCCCGCCGATACACGAGTTCTATATCCTGTCCCGGCTGGCTTGAGGCAAGCCAGCCGGGATGAACAGGGTCGTCGTTCATAAGCTTGGAGCCGTTCTCGCCCGCTCATGTTGATTCAACATGAGCAGGAAGGGCGAGAGGTTCGTCGCCTTAGCCAGGCCGCCGAGGTTCAGTGGCGCCGCGAGGTTGTCCTCCATGCGGCGGCGGGCGCGATCCATCGGATCGTTTCGGGGCGCTCTGCGGGACCGCGTTCCTGGGCGCATCTTCGCGCCTGCAAACGCCTCTGTCCTGCCCAGCGTCGCTGCCGTTCGCCTCTCGACGATGCCAATGGGCCGAATTCGCGCGGAGTGGGAATTATTCGGCAGCTCGCACTCCGCCGGAACTTGTTCCACATGAAGATGAAGCGACACCGCGGAGAACTGTGGCTAAACGCAAGTGATCCATCAATCGTGCTTGAACACGAGCATGAGCAGAAAGGTAATATCAACGGGGCGCCGCGATCGAACACCCTGTCCGTCGCTTTGCCGGGGCCCGCCCGCCGCCAGCGGCGCCGGTTGAATTCTGCCGGCCAATGGCGGCAAGCGTCCTGTGGGCGTTTCCTCCCTAGACTTGCTGGGGTCTCTAGGGAGACCGTGTGAGATTCATTCAGGAAGTGAGCTTCGTTCTCCTTGGCTACGACCTAGCTAGTGAATCCTGAATCTATGAGTGTCGACCGAGGCAACGGGTACGCTGGTGCACGAAAGAGTTCGTAGAAGGACGCTCCACTACGCTCAGCAGCCGCGGCGAAGTGCAATGAACTTGACCGCAATTTGAGATCGATGCAGGCCCCCGATTTGAACCTACGACCATTCGCCCAAAAGTTGGGATGCGCATGTTCAGTCCGTCGTCCCTAATTTGCTCGGGCAGCAATGTGGGTCGTTTCTCACACTCTGACATTGCCCTTTTGATGGCCGCCTGCCGGCGGGCAACAGGCGACCACCTGACCGTGGTGGTCTGACTCATCACGTCCATATCTATGGTCGACCAACCTCGCGACGAATCGGCGCGCACGTGCCGACTTCGAGCCGCCACGTGCTTCCGTGGTGCTTCCGTGGCGAGGCAGCCGTCGGGGATGTCCTGCTAAGTCATTGATAAATGGCGGACCCGGCGAGATTCGAACTCACGACCTCTGCCTTCGGAGGGCAGCGCTCTATCCAGCTGAGCTACGGGTCCAGCGCGGCGGACCATACCGGAGGCACCCTCGCGGTGCAACGCGCCCGGGCGGCGGCGTTGGCCCGGTCAGGCGGCCTTGAGCCAGTCTGCGGGCTCTTCCCGGTCGAGGGCGCCGAAGTTCAGGCGATGCACGAGGTCGGCGTAACGGCGCGCGCCGGCTTCCAGGGTCAGGTTTTCCAGCACATGCGCACGGGGCGCGAATCGTTGCTGGAGAACACCCGTCCAGAAGCGCGGGAAGACGGCGCCGAAGTCGTCGGCGTCGCGGAACTTCATCCCGCAGTGTTCGTCCCAGTCGGGAGTCGAGGTCACGGGGCCGAACTGAACGCGATGGGGATGGTAGCGGGTATCCTGCCACAGGCCGCCGGCATCCCAGGCGAGGACGGGAACACCGGACGACAGGGCCTGCCGCAGTGCAGAGCCCCGGGTCTCATGCTCGCTCAGCAGCACCACCGAGTGCGCACGGGCGAGCAGGGCGCGGAACTGTTCCTCGCGTCCGCCGTCGTGGCGCATGACGGCGACACGCAGGCCACGGGCCTCGAGGTCGCGGACGATCGGATCGCGGACCGCCGCACGATCACGCTCGGGATGGCAACGGATCCTGTCGCAGACCAGGACGTCGATGTCCCGGACGGCACCGGGCAGGGGCTTCCAGCCTTCGGTGTCGAAACCCTCCGCCCACGCATGCACCTTCATGCCCCAGTAGGGTTCGCACATTTTCCGGACCCATTCGCACGGCACCAGCACGCCCCGGATGTTGTGATCGGAGAGAAGCGTGGGATCGTCGACCGGATGGTCGTAGCCCGCCGACCCGAACACGATCGGCGTGCCGCAGGGGATCTTGTCCAGCACCGGCGGCTTGCCGATGACGCAGGCGATCTCGCCGGGATGGCGACGCAGATGCGCGTAGTTGTTCACCCGATAGGGCATGCCGAGACGATCGAGGCCGGCGCACAGGTTCTGGAAGCTCTGGAGATCTGCGCTGGACGGCTTCGTCCTGCGCAAGACGCGGTGAACCAGAGGCAGCCAACGATCGGCTGCGTCATCTTCATAGAAGAGGTTCAATGCGGAGGGAGACACTGCATCCTTCATCGCGAAAACCGGCCTGCGACTGTCCTTGATCGATCTTGGGGCACTGATATCGTCGCCAGCTTAAGGCCACCTTACAGCATATTGCGTTTCCACTGTAACTTGTTCACATAAAGGTGAAGTCTTGCCAGACCATGCACTTCGGCACGTCGTAAACATCAGGACCGATGCCGCACGGGTTCACGCGGCGCTTACGACCCTGGAAGGCCTCAAGGGCTGGACGATGGCCGAGGTGTCGGGCGGCGGGGGCGTCGGGAGTCGATGGACCCTGAAGTACGCCGATGGACCCAGGTTCGTCTGGGAGGTTGCCTCGCAAGGGGCCGACAGCGTCGTCTGGAAGTGTGTCGAAGGACCGGGTGATTCCGCCGGTACCAGCGTCTCCTTCAACCTCGGCAAGACGCCGCACGGTCGCGTGAGCCTTGCCTTTGCCCATTCGGGCTGGCCGCACCAGCAGGGCAACTTCGAGAAGTGCAATGCCCTGTGGGGCATGATGCTGCATCACCTCAGGGGCTATGCCGAGCACGGCAAGACCGCGCCCGCCTATTCCTGATTCTCCTTTTCCGGCGGGCAACACAATGCAGCAGTCGCTTTCCGACTTCGTCGAGTCGATGGACAAGGCCGGCTTCCTCGTGCGCATCAAGGACGAGGTGCGCGTCGACCAGGTGCCGAAGATCATGGAGGCCAATCCGACCAAGGCCGTCCTGATCGAGAAGATCAAGGACACCGAGTTCTCGGTCCTCGCCAACGCCTATTCGAACCAGGAGATGTTCGCCTGGGCGATGGGGTGCGACAAGACCAGGACGGGCCTGGAGATGGTCGCGCGCTCCAAGGGCCGCGTGAAGTGGGAGACGGTGACGACCGCGCCCTGCAAGGAAGTGATCCTGAAGGGCGACGATGTCGACCTGACCCGCCTGCCGCTGTTCCTGCATCACGACCGCGACGGCCACGCCTACACCAACGACAATCTCTTCATCAGCAAGCATCCCGATACCGGCGTCTACGACTGGGGCATCTACCGCTCGATGTTCCGCACGAAGAACGAGAAGTCGGTCGACATGACCTGCACCTCGCATCGCCAGCGCATCCATGCGATGGCGGCCGCGGCGAAGGGGCAGAATCTAGAAGTGGCGATCGTTCTGGGCGGGCCGACCATCGACAAGATCTAGGCGCTGGTCGGCGTCACCACCGACACCGACGATTTCGAGGTGCTGGGCGCCTTCTACGGCGCGCCGGCCA
>JAKFVZ010000291.1 GCA_021732965.1 Reyranella sp. | reverse complement strand
TCTTCGACGAGAGCGGCCAGCACGAGACGGCCCGCATCACCCTGCCGGAATACACCGACGAGATCTGGCACGGCTATCTCCCCGGCGTGAGGCCCGGCCAGCTCTACGGCTACCGCGTCCATGGCCGCTTCGCGCCGGAGGAGGGCCACCGGTTCAACGCCAACAAGCTGCTGCTCGATCCCTATGCCAGGGAGTTCTCGGGCGAGATCGTCTGGAACGACGCCCATTACGGCTATGACGTCGCAGCGGAGACCGACAGGGACCTGAGCTTCAGCGAACTGGACAGCGCGCCGTTCACGCCAAAATGCGTCGTCTGCGACTGGAATGCCGATGCCGGCGCGCCGGCCCGGCCCAGCGTCCCGTGGGACCGGACGGTGTTCTACGAAACCCATGTGCGCGGCTTCACCAGGCTTCACCCGGCCGTGCCGGAGGCGATGCGCGGCACCTTCGACGGGCTCGGCGAGCAGGCCGTGATCGACTACGTCAAGAGCCTTGGCGTGACCTCGATCGAGCTTCTGCCGGTCCATGCCTATCTCGACGACCACCACCTCGCCGCCAGGAACCTGACCAATTACTGGGGCTACAACACGATCGGCTTCTTCGCGCCGATGCCGCGCTATGAGGGCAAGGCCGGGCTGGCCTCCTTCCGCGACATGGTGCGCAAGTTCCACGACGCGGGGCTCGAGGTCATTCTGGACGTGGTCTACAACCACACCGCCGAAGGCAACGAGATGGGGCCGACGCTCTCCTTCAAGGGCATCGACAACTTCTCATATTACCGCACGATGCCGGACGACCCACGTTTCTACATCAACGACACCGGCACCGGAAACACCGTCAACACCTCGCATCCGCGCGTGCTGCAGATGGTGCTGGATTCGCTGCGCTACTGGACGCAGGTGATGGAGGTCGACGGCTTCCGCTTCGATCTCGGCACCATCCTGGGCCGCGAGCCGCACGGCTTCGACCAGCGCGGCGGCTTCTTCGACGCGATGGGGCAGGACCCGGTGCTGCGCAAGGTCAAGCTCGTCGGCGAGCCCTGGGACATCGGGCCGGGCGGCTATCAGGTCGGCGGCTTCCCGCCGGGCTGGGCCGAATGGAACGACAAGTATCGCGACACCGCGCGCGGCTACTGGAAGGGCGAACCCGGCTCGATCCGCGATCTCGCGGCGCGCGTCACCGGCTCCGGCGACATCTACGACCAGCGCGGGCGCAGGCCGTGGGCCGGCGTCAACTTCGTCACCGCCCATGACGGCTTCACGCTGAACGACGTCGTCTCCTACGACGAGAAGCACAACGACGCGAACGGCGAGGACAACAGGGACGGCCATGGCCACAACCTGTCCTTCAACTTCGGCGTCGAGGGGCCGACCGAAGACGCCGGAATCATCGCGGCGCGAGAACGCCAGAAGCGCAACCTGCTGGCGACGCTGCTGCTCTCGCACGGCACGCCGATGATCCTGGCCGGCGACGAACTGGGCCATTCGCAGGACGGCAACAACAACGTCTACTGCCAGGACAACGAGCTCTCCTGGATCAAGTGGGACCGGCTGACTGACCGCGACAGGGCGCTGACCAGCTTCGTCCGGCGCGTGACGAAGCTGCGCGCCGAGCATGCGATCTTCCGCCGGTCGAGTTTCCGCGACGGCTGCGTGCTGCGCTGGGTCAACCCGGCCGGCGGCGATCAGCGCGAGGAGCATTGGGACGATGACGGCGTGCGCGCCATCGGCCTTTTGATGCACACGCCCGAGGTCGAGCAGGGCGGCGACGAGGCCCTGATTCTTTTCAACGCCTTCGACGGCGACGTTGTCTTCATACTTCCGGCGCGGGTGAAGGCGGGTTCATGGTCCGTCGTGCTCGACACGGAGACCGGGCCGGGCTCCGACGAGGGCCGCGAGGGTCTGAAGGCGGAGAGCGAGATCACGCTGTCGCCACGGTCCCTTATCGTATTGATGTAGCTGCGCGCGCACGCGACGGCGTGGATGGGCCGGACGCGGCCGACCGTCACCAACGGCTCATGTCTCTCGTGACCAGATGCTGGCGCTGCGCGCCGGCAGCGCCGACCCATCGCCTGCCGAGCACAAGAGGCAGCGCCATTCGGCCCGGATGGGCAAGGCCAGCGCAACGTCGGCGCTCCCGCGATTGACGGCGATCAGGAGGTTCTGCTGGTCGCCCTCCAGGATGAGGCACAAAGCATCGAGGTTGGCCCACTCGCCGGAGGTGATCGGCTCACCGTTCGGTTTCAGCCAGCGCGCGTCGGGCGGTTCGCCGGCTCCCGTGAGAAAGCGGTCGAGGCGCAACAGCGGATGCTCGCGCCGCAGCCGCGATAGCTCCGCCACGAAGGAGATCAGCGCCTCGTCGGCGCCCTCCCAATCCAGCCAAAACCCTGCATTGTCCTGGCAGTAGGCGTTGTTGTTGCCAGCTTGAGTCCGGCCAAACTCGTCGCCGGCGGTCAGCATGGGCACGCCGCGCGAGAGGAACAGCGTCGCCAGCAGCGCGCGGACGTCGCGATGGCGCGCGGCCTTAACGGCCGGGTCGTTGCTCGGGCCTTCGACGCCGTTGTTCCAGCTGTGGCCGTCATCGTCGCCGTCGCGGTTGTCCTCGCCGTTGGCCTCGTTGTGCTTGGCCGAGTAGCTGACGAGATCGGCCAGGGTGAAGCCGTCATGGGCCGCGAGAAAGTTGACGCCGGCTGTCGGCCCGCGATGGCGCGCCGCGAACAGGTCCGACGAGCCGGCGAGCCGCGTCGCCAGCGCGCCGGCCATGCCGGCGTCGCCGCGCCAGAAGCGGCGGACGTCGTCGCGATAGCGGCCGTTCCATTCGGCGAAGGGGGCGGGGAATTCGCCGAGCCGATAGCCGCCCGGGCCGATGTCCCACGGCTCGGCGATCAGGATCGCCTGCGACAGGTCGGGGTCCTGCCCGATCGCGGCGAAGAGCGGTGCGTCCTGCGAAAAACCGGTATCCGAGCGGCCCATCACCGTGCCGAGGTCGAAGCGGAAGCCGGCGACGCCGAGTGCCCGCCAGCGCCGCAACGCATCCATCGCCATGCGCACGACCGGCGCGCGGTCGAGCGCCAGCGTGTGGCCGCAGCCGGTGTCGTTGACCAGCCGGCCGGGGTCGTCGGCCGCGTGGCGATAGTAGACCGCGTTGTCGAGGCCGCGCAGGCAGATCGTGGCGCCATGCTCGTCGCTCTCGGCCGTGTGGTTGAGGACGATGTCGAGAATCACGCCGATCCCGGCCTGCGCATAGGTTTCGCAGAGCGCGCGCAGCTCGGCCTCGCCGCCCGGCGCGAGTCGTGGATCGAGCGCGAAGAAGTTGACCGGGTTGTAACCCCAGGCGTTGGACAGGCCCAGCGGCGGCAAATGGCGCTCGTCCATCCAGGCCGCGACCGGCATCAGCTCGACATGGCTGACGCCGAGCCTGACGAGATGGTCGAGGATCGCAGGCTCGACCAGGGCCGCGAGCGTGCCGCGCAGGCGCTCGGGCACGCCGGGATGGCGCATCGTGAACGACTTGACCGCGAGCTCGTAGATAAGCTGCGGAGTGCGCTCCCTCCCCCCGCTTGCGGTGGGGAGGGCTG
>JAKFVZ010000608.1 GCA_021732965.1 Reyranella sp. | reverse complement strand
TGGCCGGTACGTTGGCCGGCGTGCTGCTGGCCGACATGGGCGCCGACGTGATCAAGATCGAGAAGCCCGACGGCGGCGACGATGCGCGCATCTGGGGCCCTCCGTTCGGTCCCGACGGCAAGACCTCGCTCTACTTCTACTCACAGAACCGCAACAAGCGCTCGGTCGTGCTCGACCTCAAGCTCGCTGAAGACGTCGACAAGCTGCACAGGCTTTGCGAGACCGCCGACATCCTGATCCAGAACCTGCGGCCCGGAGTTGTCGACGAGGTCGGCATCGGGCCGGAGACGATGCTCGCGCGCCATCCGCGGCTCATCTACTGCTCGATCTGGGCCTTCGGTTATCAGGGTCCGCTGCGCATGAAGCCGGCCTTCGATCCGCTGCTGCAGGCCTATGGCGGCATGATGAGCGTGACCGGCCGGCCGGAGGATCCGCCGACCTTCTGCGGCGCTTCGATCAACGACAAGGCGACCGGCATGTTCTGCACCATCGGCGCGCTGGCGGCGCTGCGGTTGCGCGACAAGACCGGCAAGGGCTGTCTGGTCGACACATCGCTGTTCGACTCGGCCGTCCACTGGGTCGAGGGCCAGGTGAACGGCTATCTCGCCAACGGCACGGTCTCCCAGCGCCACGGCACCGGCAGCCCGGTGATCGTGCCCTATCAGACCTTCGACACGGCCGACCATCCGATCTGCCTTGCGCCCGGCAACGACCGGCTGTGGGCGCGCTGCGCCAAGGTGCTGGGCCGCGACGAATGGGCAACCGATCCCAAGTTCGCAAAAAGCGCTCAGCGCGTCGCCAACAAGGCCGAGCTGTTGCCGATGATCGCCCAGGCGCTCAAGGCCAGGCCGCGCGCCGAATGGCTGGAAGCGATGGAGAAAGCCGGCGTACCCTGCGCTGCGGTGAACGACATCGGCGAACTGGCGCGTACCGAACAGATGGAAGCCTCGCAGCTCATCCAGCAATTGCCCGGCGGGCCCAAGGTGGTCGGCCTGCCGATCGCGTTCGACCATGTGCGGCCGCATTCGCCGCGCTCGGCGCCGACGTTGGGCGAGCATACCGACGAAGTGCTGGGAAGCCTGCCCAAGTGACGGCTCCCGCCCTTCTCGCCCCGTGGCGCATCGGCGTCGATGTGGGCGGTACCTTCACAGACATGGTGCTGCGCGACGCCGCCGGCGCCGTGCGCATCTTCAAATCGCCGTCCGTGCCGGCCGATCCCAGCGAAGGCGTGCTGGGCGTGCTTCGCCTGGCGGCGCAGCAGCTCGACATCACGCTGACGGCGCTGCTGCGCGACTGCGCGCTGTTCGTGCACGGCTCGACCGTGGCAACCAATACGATCCTGGAGAAGAAGGGTGCCCGGGTCGGAATGCTGACGACCGAAGGCTTCCGCGATTCGCTCGAGATCCGCCGCGGCATTCGCGAGAACCAGTGGGACCATCGCTCGCCGTTCCCGCAGGTCCTGGTTCCGCGCTACCTGCGCCTGCCGGTGCGCGGCCGCATCGCCGCCGACGGCACCGAGCTTGCGCCACTGAAGCCCGAGGACGTCGACGCCGCGGCCAAGGTCTTCGCCGAGGAAGGCGTCGAATCGGTCGCGGTCTGCCTGTTCAACTCGTTCCTCGACGGCGCGCACGAACGCGCTGTGGGCGGCCAACTCGCCAAGACGTGGAACGGCAAGTGGGTCTCGCTGTCGAGCGAGGTCATGCCGACCATGGGCGAATACGAGCGTGGCTCGACCGCCGTCGTGAACGCCTATGTCGCGCCCAAGGTGACTAGCTACCTGCGCGCGCTCGACGAGCAGCTTCGCCAGTTCGGCCTGCCGCGCTCGCTGCTGCTGCTGCAGAGCAATGGCGGCGCCGTCTCCGTCGATCAGGTCGCGGCGCGACCGGTGATGCTGGTGCTGTCGGGTCCTGCGGCCGGCGTCGGCGCGCTCGAGGGCTGCGCCTCGCCGGGCGAGAAGGCCAACCTGATCTCGATGGAGATCGGCGGCACGAGCTGCGACGTGATGGTGATGGCGCGCGGCGACGTGCCGGTCACCGACGAACTCACGATCGACGGCTATCACCTCACGACGCCGTCGGTCGAAATCCACACGGTCGGCGCCGGTGGCGGCACAGTCGCCTGGGTCGACGACGCGGGCCTCCTCCATGCCGGCCCGCAGGGCGCCGGCGCTCGCCCCGGTCCCGCAGCCTATGGATTGGGCGGCGAGAATCCGACCGTCACCGATGCGCAGCTCGTGCTGGGCCGCCTGCGTCCCGGCCCGCTGGCGGGCGGGGCGGTCACGCTCGACGCCGAGCTCGCACGCAAAGCGATCGAGACCAAGCTCGCCAAGCCTCTCGGCCTTTCGGTCGAGGAAGCCGCGGCAGGTGTCATCCGCCTGCTTGAGCAGAACCTGCTGCATGCGGTCGAACGGCTCAGCATCGAGCGCGGCCACAATCCCGCGACCTTCACCCTCGTCGCCGCAGGGGGCGCCGGACCGATGCACGGTACCGCCGTCGCCCGCGCGTTGGGCAGCCGGCGCGCGCTCCTGCCGCGCGCTGCTGGTGCCTTCTGCGCCATGGGCATGCTGCAGTCCGATGTGCGGCAGGATTACCTGCAGGTCTTCCTGGCCGACCTCGACAAGGTCGAGACCGCGACGCTCGAAGCAGGCTTCGCCCAGATCGAAGCCCGCGCGCGCGAGGCGCTGGCCCGTGACGGCTTCGACGCCGACGAGGTCGCGATCGAGCGCCAGCTCGACCTTCGTTACGACGGCCAGCAATGGCCGGTGCGCGCGCCCCTCTCAGCATCGGGCTTCGATGCCGCCGCGGCGCGCAAGGCTTTCGAGGCCGAGCACCAGCGGCTGTTCGGCCACATCCAGCCGGGCGGCCGCATCGACATCACCGCGCTGCGCGTCGTGGGCCGCGGGCGGCTCGACTGGACACCGCCGGCGGCTCGCACGCCACAGACCGATACGCCCAAACCTCGCGAGACGCGAAAGGTCTGGATCGACCCGGCGACCGGCTGGCTCGACGTGCCGATCTACGACGGTGCCGACCTGCGCCCCGGCTGCCGCCTCAACGGGCCGCTGCTGGTCGAGGAGCGCACGACGACGGCTTTCGTCGGCCCCAACGACCTGCTCGAAGTCGACGAACGTGACGATTTCCTCGTGCATGTCGGCGCCAGTGCTTCGTAGCTCGCACCCGCACCACCTCATCCTGAGGAGCGCGCCGCAGGCGTGCGTCTCGAAGGATGGGCAACAGACAACGTGCTCGTGCCGACCCTTCGAGACGGCCGCTGCGCGGCCTCCTCAGGGTGAGGCAAATTGGAGGATCAGCCGATGAACCTCGATCCCGTCACCCTCGCGCTGGTGCAGAATCGGCTCGATCACATCTCGCACCAGATGGGCTGGGTGATGACGCGCACCGCGCGGTCGCCGATCTTCAGCCAGAGCCACGACTTTTCCTGCTTCATCGCGGACGCGCGCGGCACGCTGATCAGCCAGGCCGACGGCATCCCGATCCATACCGGCGGCGGCGGCTTCGCGGTGCGCGCCATCCTGCGCGACTTCAAGGGCGACATCGCGCCCGAGGACGTGTTCCTGCTGAACGATCCC
>JAKFVZ010000466.1 GCA_021732965.1 Reyranella sp. | reverse complement strand
AAGTAATCAGCCCGTCAGGACATCGTCCCATGAAGTTCACCGACATCTTCATCCGCCGCCCGGTGCTGGCGTGCGTGGTGAGCCTGCTGATCCTCGTCGTCGGCCTGCGCGCCATCAGCGGCCTGCCCGTGCTGCAGTATCCGCGCACCGAGAACGCCATCGTCACGATCACGACGACCTATTACGGCGCCGATCCCGACGTCATCGCGGGCTTCATCACGACGCCGCTCGAACAGGCGATCGCCCAGGCCAACGGCATCGATTACATGACGTCGACCAGCCAGAGCGGCGTCAGCACCATCACGGTCTACCTGCGGCTCAACTACGATTCGAGCAAGGCGCTGACCGAGATCAACACCAAGGTGAATTCGGTGCTGAACCGGCTGCCGGCCGGCACGCAGCAACCGGTGCTGACGGTGAAGATCGGCCAGACGATCGACGCGATGTATATCGGCTTCAACAGTACCGAGCTCGCGCCCAACCAGATTACCGACTACCTCGTCCGCGTTGTGCAGCCCAGGCTGCAGGCGGTCGAGGGTGTGCAGACGGCCGAGCTGCTGGGCGCCAAGAACTTCGCGCTGCGCGCCTGGCTCGATCCGCAGAAGCTTGCGGCGTATGGGCTGACCGCCGCCGATGTCAGCCAGGCGCTGACGGCGAACGACTATATCGCCGGCCTCGGCACGACCAAGGGCCAGATGGTGCAGGTCACCCTCAAGGCTTCGACGGCGCTCAGCTCGCTGGAGGAATTCCGCAACCTCGTCCTCAAGCAGGACAAGGGCGCGATCGTCCGGCTGAGCGACGTCGCCAACGTCACCCTGGGCTCCGACGACTACGAGTCCGAGGTAAGTTTCGACGGCCAGAAGGCGGTCTATATCGGCATCCAGGTCGCGCCGGCCGCCAACCTGCTCGACGTCATCGCCGGTGTCCGCAAGATCTTTCCCGATATACAGGCACAGCTTCCCCAGGGGCTGAACGGGCAGATCATCTATGACTCTACGGAGTTCGTGAACAGCTCGATCGAGGAGGTGATCCGGACCCTGGTCGAGGCGCTGGTGATCGTGACCCTTGTGGTCTTCGCCTTCCTGGGCTCGGTGCGCTCGGTGATCATCCCGGTCATCGCGATCCCGCTGTCGCTGATCGGCACCTTCGCGATGATGGCGGCCTTCGGCTTCTCGATCAATCTGCTGACCCTGCTGGCGCTGGTGCTGGCGATCGGCCTGGTGGTCGACGATGCCATCATCGTGGTCGAGAACGTGAACCGGCATCTGGAGGAGGGGCAGAAGCCTTTCCCCGCCGCCATCCAGGCGGCGCGCGAGCTGGGCGGGCCGATCATCGCCATGACCGTGGTGCTGATCGCGGTCTACGTGCCGATCGGCTTCCAGCGCGGCCTGACCGGCGCGCTGTTCACCGAGTTCGCCTTCACGCTGGTGGGCGCCGTCACCATTTCGGCGATCGTGGCGCTAACGCTCTCGCCCATGATGTGCTCGCGCATGCTGAAGCCGCATGCCGAGAACGACCGTGGCTGGGAAGCGCGCCTGATCCGCCGCATCGACCGCGTGTTCGACAGCCTGCGCCGCGGCTATTCGCGCTGGCTGACGGGCAGCCTCAACTACCTGCCGGTGACGGCGGTCTTCGCCGTGCTGGTGCTGGGCAGCATCGTCTTCCTCTACTCGGCGACCAGCAGCGAACTGGCGCCGCAGGAGGACCAGGGAATCATCATCGGATTCGCGACCTCGGCGCCCAACTCGACCATCGATCAGCGCCAGATCTATTCCCGCGAGATCTACAAGATCGGCGTCAGTCATCCCGAGACCGACCACGTCTTCCAGCTCGACGTGCCCGGCCAGTCCATCGCGGGCTACGTGCTGAAGCCGTGGGACCAGCGTACGCAGACCTCCAACCAGCTGCAGCCGATCGTGCAGCAGCAGCTGGCGGGAATCGCCGGTGCGCAGGTCGTGGCCTTCCAGCCGCCGCCGCTGCCAGGCTCGACCGGCCTGCCGATCCAGTTCGTCATCAATACGACCGGCGGGTTCGACGCGCTGAACGACGTGGCGCAGAAGTTCCTGCAGGAGGCGCTCGCCACCGGCCGGTTCATCTTCCTGAACACCGACCTCAAGATCGATGCGCCGCAGGCCACCGTGGTGATCGATCGCGACAAGGCGGCCCAGCTCGGGCTGAAGATGAGCGATATCGGCGGCGCGCTGGGCTCGATGCTGGGCGGCGGCTACGTCAACTACTTCGCCCTCGACGGCCGGTGCTACAAGGTGATCCCGCAGGTCCAGCAGTCCTCGCGGCAGAACATCGACCAGATCCTCGACTATCACATCAAGGCGGCCGACGGCTCGTCGGTGCCATTGTCGACTGTGGCCAAGATCGTCACCAAGGCGATCCCGCAGTCACTCAACCATTTCCAGCAACTCAACAGCGCCACTATCCAGGGCGTCGCCTTCCCGGGCGTGTCGCAGGCCGAGGCGCTGGAGACGCTGAAGGACCTCGCGGCACGCACGCTGCCGCAGGGTTACTCGGTCGACTACGGCGGCGCGTCGCGCCAGTACATCCAGGAGACCGGTGGTTTCATCGTCACCTTCGGCTTCGCGCTGATCATCATCTACCTGTCGCTTGCGGCGCTGTTCGAGAGCTTCCGCGACCCGCTGATCATCCTGTTCTCGGTGCCGATGTCGATTGCCGGCGCGCTCATCTTCCTGATGGCGCTCAGCACGATCGGCATGCCGGGCGCGACCCTGAACATCTACACCCAGGTCGGCCTGGTGACCCTGATGGGCCTGATCAGCAAGCACGGCATCCTGATCGTCGAGGTCGCGAACGAGCTGCAGGAAGCCGGCAAGTCGCGGCGGGAGGCCATCCTCGAGGCGGCTTCCATCCGTCTCCGCCCGATCCTGATGACGACCGCGGCGATGGTGCTGGGCGTGGTGCCGCTGATCATGGCGACCGGCGCGGGCGCCCTGTCGCGCTTTTCCATGGGCCTGGTAATCGCCAGCGGGCTCGCGGTCGGAACGTTGTTCACGCTGTTCGTGGTGCCGGCCGTCTATGTGATGCTCGCGGCCGACCATTCGAAGAAGCGAGGCGACGAGCCGCTAACCGGCGTCCCGGCGGCAGGCGACTGAGCTAGAGCCGCTTCAGGGCCTCGCGGGCGATTTCTTCACCCCATTCCTGCACAAAGTGTCCGCCGTCGGCGATTTCCATCGGCGGCGGACAATTGCGGATGAGGGCGTGAAGGTTGCGCATGACCGGCGGGCCAAGGACCGGATCCTTCATGCCGATCGCCATCAGGCTCTTGCCCGTCCAGCGTTCGCGCCAGAAGGTCCGGGCCTCGCGGGAGAGGGCGGCGCCGGCGGCGTCCGGCCTGTCGGGCACGAGATTGGGGAAGCGCCGGACTCCCGCCTTGTACGAGGCATCGGGATGGTGCGCGCCATAGGCGGCCGCTTCGGCATCGTAGAGATGCTGACAGGCGCGCTTCATCAGGGCGGGAATCTCGAGGTCGGGGTTGCGGTTCGAATAATCGCGCCAGGCAAGGAAGCCCGGGCCGAGGGGGCGGTCGCCCGTACCGAGATCGGTGTTCATGACCAGCA
>JAKFVZ010000112.1 GCA_021732965.1 Reyranella sp. | reverse complement strand
AGATCGGCAAACTGTCCGGCGACAGCGGGGCCAAGCACCTGATCGGCGAGCATGCCGACCTCGTCTGCGAGGTCGAGATGACGGGCGAGGCCGCGATCACCGACATCGACACACCCGAAGCGCTGGCGGCGTGGCGGGCACGCGCGAAATGACGTTCATGTGCTGGGAGCGCGCGACTCCAGTCGCGCTCATGCGTCGTGACAACCGCGAGGAAGATGCGCCACTGGAGTGGCGCGCTGCCAGCGAAGAGACTGAATCATGAGCTTCGATGTCACCGCCGTCCGCGGCCAGTTTCCGATCCTGGCCGAGATCATCGACGGGCTGCCGGTCCACTATCTCGACAACGGTGCCTCGGCGCAGACGCCGCTCGCGGTGATCGACGCGGTGCGCCACTACGAAACGACCGGCCGCGCCAACGTGCTGCGCGGCGTGCATCGCCTGGCCGAACGCGCCACCGAGTCCTACGAGAATGCCCGCGCGCAGGTCGCGGCATTCCTCGGCGTGCAGCCCATGGAAGTCATCTTCACCGGCGGCTGCACGGCGGCGATCAATCTCGTCGCTTTTTCCTACGGCTCGCTGCTGAAGCCCGGCGACCGGGTCCTGATCTCCGAGATCGAACACCATTCCAACATCGTGCCATGGCAGCTGCTGCGCTCGCGCGCCGGCATCGAACTCGACATGCTGCCGGTCACGACCGACGGCCGCATCGACCTCGGGGCACTGTCGCGCCTGCTGACGCCGCGCACGAAGCTGGTCTCGCTGGCGCATGTCTCGAATGTCACCGGCGCCTTGCTTGACGTACGCGCCGTCGTCGAAGCGGCGAAAGCGGTGGGTGCCAGGGTGATGCTCGACGGTGCGCAGCGCGCGCCGCACGGGCCCGTCGACCTGCCGTCCCTGGGCGTCGATTTCTACGCCTTCGCCGGGCACAAGGCCTACGGGCCGAACGGCATCGGCGTGCTGTGGGGCCGGCCGGAACTTCTCGACGCGATGCCGCCCTTCATGGGCGGCGGGTCGATGATCGGCCGCGTCACGCTCGCCGAGACGACCTGGGCGCCGTCGCCGCGCCGCTTCGAAGCGGGCACGCCAGCGATCGGTCCGGCCATCGGTCTGGGTGCAGCCTGCGCCTGGATGCAGGCGCTCGACTGGACCGGCGCGCACGACCACGAGATGGCATTGGTGCAGCGGCTCATGGACGGCTTGCAGAGGATCGACGGCACGCAGATCTTCGGCCCGGCGAGCCTGCAGAACCGCTATCCGGTCGTGTCGTTCATGCTGGACGGCGTGCACCCGCACGACGTGGCACAGACGCTCGATTCGTTCGGTGTCGCGGTGCGCGCCGGCCATCATTGCGCGCAGCCATTGATGGACCGTTTCGATCTCGACGGCACGACCCGCGTCTCGATGGCGCCGTACAACGACAACAGCGACATCGATGCGCTGCTGGCCGGTGTCGCGCACGCGGCGAAGACACTGCGATGAGCGACCAGCTTTATCAGGAGCGCATCGTCGCGCTCGCCAAGGCCAAGACCGGCGCCGGCAAGCTCGAGAACCCGACGAAGACGGCGCGGCGCGACAACCCGCTGTGCGGCGACCGCGTGATCCTCGACGTGAAGCTCGACGGGGAAGGGCGCATCGCCGAGATCGCGCATCAGGTGAGGGGCTGCCTTCTATGCCAGGCCTCGGCCTCGGCTCTTTCGTCGGTCGCTGTCGGCCGCGATGCCGCCGGGATCTCCGAATTGCGCCACGACGCCGAGCGCGCGCTCGGCCGCGAGCCCGGCGAGACGCACGAGCCTTTCGACGCCTTCGCGCCCGTGGCGGCGCACAAGTCGCGGCAGGACTGCGTGCTGCTACCGCTGGAAGCCCTGAAGGATGCGCTTTCCTGAGGACGTGACGCGCCCGTAGTTTCGTCGCGCCGCCGCCGCGCTCGTGTCACAGTCGCCGCCCACGGTGAGTGGGCATCGACCGGGAGAGACCATGCGCCTTTTGATGAACGTCGTGGCCCTGCTGGGCCTGATTGCGTTCCCGACCTTCGCCTTCGCCCAGGACCTCACGCTGAAGCGCGTCATGCTGTCGTCCGGCGGGCTGGGCTACTTCGAGTACGAGGCGAACGTCGATGGCGACGCCACGCTGAAGCTGACCGTCGGGCTCGGCCAGGTCGACGACGTGCTGAAAAGCCTCGTGGTCTATGACGACAAGGGCAGCGTCGGCGGCTTGAGCCTGCCGGGACGCGAGCCGCTGGCGCAGGCCTTCAAGGACCTGCCGTTCGACCAGGGTTCGCTGGGCTCGCCGGCCGAGCTGCTTTCGACCCTCAAGGGCGCGCAGGTCACCGTGGGAGGGAGCCGAGCGCTCTCCGGCCGCGTCGTGTCGGTCGAGGAGGACCCGCTGGTCCTGCCCGACAACAAGGGCACGATGAAGCGTACGCGCGTGACCCTCTACACCGACCGCGGGCTGCAGCAGTTCATCCTCGAGGAAGCAGAGAACCTGCAATTCGCCGACGCCGCCTTGCGCGAGAAGGTTGGCCAGGCGCTGGTCGCCATCCAGGGCAACCGCGCCAAGGATGCCCGCACGATCGATCTCACGATGCGCGGGCAAGGCAAGCGCACGGTGCGGGTCGCCTACATCGTCGAGGCGCCGGTCTGGAAGGCGTCCTATCGGTTGACGCTCGGCGCCGACGCCACATCGCCCCGCTCGGCGCTGCAGGGCTGGGCCATTGTCGAGAACCTGAGTGGGCAGGATTGGAAGGACGTCGAGCTGACGCTCGTGTCGGGCCGCCCGGTCGCCTTCCATCAGGCGCTCTACAACGCCTACTATGTGACGCGCCCGGAAGTGCCCGTCGAGATCGCGGGCCGCCTGATGCCGGGCATCGACCGCGGCGGCGTGACGGTCGACCAGCAGCGCGCCAAGGCACCGCCGCTGCCGGCACCGGCGCCGTATCGCGCCCAGCAGGAGCGATCGGTCACCGCTCCCGCGATGGCGCCGCCGCCGCCTCCGCCGGCCGGGATGGCGGCCGCCGCCGATCAGATAGAAGCAAGCGATGCCGCCACGCAGGTGATCTTCAAGTTCCCCCGCGCCGTCAGCGTCGAGAATGGTCGCACGCTGTCGATTCCAATCGTCGACCGGCAGGTGCCGGCGCAGCGGCTAGCGCTCTATCAGGCCGATGCCGCGGCCCGTAATCCGCTGGCGGCGATCCGCCTGACCAATGACGGTGAATCGGGCCTGCCCCCGGGCATCATCACCCTCTACGAGCGCGACAAGGCCGGCTACGTCTCCTATGTCGGCGACGCGCGACTGTCGGGCTTCCCGGTGGGCGAGACGCGCCTTCTGGCCTACGCGCTCGACGAGAAGGTCGTGATCGAACGCGATGTGGCGCAGACTGACCGCGTGGCCTACGGCACCATCGCCAACGGCGCGCTGCGGCTCTCGCGAGTCGTGCGGCAGACGACCGTGTACCGCGTGCGCGGCCCCGCCAAGGAGCCGCGTCAGCTCGTCGTCGTGCAGCGCCGGCTGCCGGGCTGGACGCTCACCAAGCCTGAGGCGAAGGATGCCGAGCTGAGCGAGGGCAACTATCGCATTCCGTTCCAGCTTCCGGGCGGCGACCA
>JAKFVZ010000351.1 GCA_021732965.1 Reyranella sp. | reverse complement strand
TCGCCCTGATCGTGGGCGGCGTCGTTCTCATCAACCAGGCGTGAGGGAGCGTTCCGTGGATTACGAGCAGATCAAGTACGAGACCAGGGACGGCATTCTCACCATCACGCTCAACCGGCCCGACAAGCTCAACGCCTTCACCGGCAAGATGCTGTCGGAGCTGCTCGACGCGATGGACCGCGCCGACCGCGACGACGATGTTCGCGCGGTGGTGTTCACGGGTGCCGGCCGTGGCTTCTGCGCCGGCGCGGACCTGTCGGGTGGCGCCAACACCTTCAATGCCGAGAATCGCGGACCGGTCGATCCGGGCCTCGATGGCCATCGCGACGGCGGCGGTCTCTTCACCCTGCGCCTCTACGAATCGCTGAAGCCGACCATCGCCGCCTGCAACGGTCCGGCGGTCGGCGTGGGCATCACGATGCAGCTCGCCATGGACATCCGCCTCGCCTCGGAAGCGGCGCGCTACGGCTTCGTGTTCACCCGTCGCGCCATCGTCATGGAAGCCTGCTCGAGCTGGTTCCTGCCGCGCCTCGTGGGGCCGCAGCAGGCGCTGGAATGGGTGATGACCGGCCGCGTCTTCTCCGCCGAGGAGGCGCTGAACGGTCGCCTCGT
This sequence comes from Reyranella sp., assembly GCA_021732965.1. Classification (GTDB taxonomy): domain Bacteria; phylum Pseudomonadota; class Alphaproteobacteria; order Reyranellales; family Reyranellaceae; genus Reyranella. The sequence continues at coordinate 2,992 of JAKFVZ010000351.1, read as the reverse complement.
GCGCTCGATCCACAAGGCTGACGATCTGCTGCCGGCGGCCTATGCGCTCGCCCGCGAGATCGCCGACAACACCGCGCCGGTCTCGGTGGCGCTCAATCGCCAGATGATCTGGAGGATGCTGGGCGCCGACCATCCGATGGAGGCGCACAAGGTCGATTCCAAGGGCATCTACTCGCGCGGCAAGTCGGACGACGTGAAGGAGGGCGTGACCGCCTTCCTCGAAAAGCGCCCGGCACGCTTCCCCATGAAGGTGAGCGACGGCATGCCGTCCTATTTCCCATGGTGGCCGGAACGTAAGTTCAAATAGTTCTATCTATCGTTGCCCCTTCGCGAGGCTTGCGGCAATCTGCCGGAAAACAAGCCTGTCGCGGAGGAAACGATGACCAAGCTGCAGATGCGGCGCCGGACCTTGCTGGCGGCCGCTCCGATGATGTTGGCCGCGCCATATGTCGCGCGGGCGCAGGGCAAGCCCGAGAAGAGCAAGGTGATCCTCGCGGTCGGCGGCAAGTCGGCGCTGTACTACCTTTCGCTGACCATCGCGGAGCGCAAAGGTTTCTTCAAGGAAGCCGGGCTCGACGTCGAGGTCAACGACTTCCAGGGCGGCGCCAAGTCGCTGCAGGCCCTGATGGGCGGCAGTGCCGACGTGGTGGCCGGCGCCTACGAACACACGATCCGCATGCAGCAGCGCGGCCAGGACGTCACGGGCTTCGCCCTGATCGGCCGCGGCATGCAGATCTGCATCGCGCTGCGCAACGACGTTGCCGCCCGGGTGAAGGGTCCTGCCGACATCAAGGGCATGAAGTTCGGCGTCACCGCACCCGGGTCCTCGACTCACATGCTGCTGAACTTCTGGGCCGCCAAGGGCGGGTTGAAGGCCAGCGACGTGGTGGCGGTCGGCGTCGGTGCGGGCGCCTCGGTCATCGCCGCGATCGAGAAGGGCGAGGTCGACGGGGTTTCCCAGACCGATCCCGCGCTCACGATCCTGACCGACAAGAACCTTGTGAAGGTGGTGGTCGACACGCGCACGACCAAGGGCAACCAGGAGGTGTTCGGCGGCGCCTTCCCGGCGGCCAGCCTCTATTCGCAAACCGACTTCATCAAGAAGAACCAGGGTACGGTGCAGGCACTCGCCACGGGCATCGTGCGCGCCAACCAGTGGCTTCAGACGGCCACGCCGGCCGATGTTGCGAGCGCGGTTCCCGAGGGCTACCTGCTGGGTGATCGCGCGGTGTACGAGAAGTCTTTCGCCGGCGTGCGCGAGACCATCTCGCCGGATGGCACCATGCCGGCCGGGGCGATGGAGAACTGCCTGAAGTTCCTGGCGGAGAGCGATCCGGCCATCAAGCCCGCGACCGTGAAGCTCGCCGACACCTGGAACAACGAGTTCGCCCAGCGCGCCGCCAAGCGCAGCTAGTCCGACGTGGTACCGAACGAAGGGCCGGCGCTGGCGCTGGCCGACATCACCTGCCGCTTCGCCGCGCGCGACGCGGCGAGCGAGCCCTACACGGCCGTGGCCAACACGACGCTGAACATTGCGCGTGGCGAGTTCGTGTCGGTGGTCGGGCCGACCGGCTGCGGCAAGTCCACGTTGCTGAACGTGGCGGCCGGCCTGCTGGAGCCTTCCTCCGGCACGGTCGAGGTTTTCGGCGAGCGCCTGCTGCCGGCCAACGGCGTGAACCGGCGCGCGGGCTACATGTTCCAGGCCGATGCGCTGATGCCGTGGCGCAACGGCATCGACAATGTCATCGCCGGCCTCGAATTCCGCGGCGTGCCGCGCGCCGAGGCGCTGGGGCAGGGCGAGGCCTGGCTGCGCCGCGTCGGGCTCGCGGGCTTCGGCGACCGCTATCCGCACCAGATGTCGGGCGGCATGCGCAAGCGGCTGGCGTTGGCGCAGACGCTGATCCTCAGTCCGGACATCCTGCTGATGGACGAACCCTTTTCGGCGCTCGACGTACAGACGCGCCAGCTCATGGAGAACGAGCTGCTGGCCCTGTGGGCCGAGGACCGCAAGTCGGTGCTGTTCATCACCCACGATCTCGAGGAGGCGATCGCGCTGTCGGATCGTGTCGTCGTCCTCTCGGCCGGTCCGGCGACGCGGCCGATCGGCGATTTCAGGGTCGACCTGCCCAGGCCACGCGACGTCTCGGAGATTCGTATGACTCCGGCCTTCCTCGATCTCCACCGCGAGATCTGGAGTGCGATGAAGGAAGAGGTGCTGAAGGCCTACGAACAGCAGAAGGCGGTCTGAGATGAAGCTCAGGATCGCCCAGCTTCTTGTTCTCGGCCTGCTCGTGCTGTTCTGGTACGCGATGACCAAGCCGGGTCTGGTGCCGCCTTTCTATTTCGACAAGGCCAACCGGGCCGCCTTCTTCTTCGGCGAGCCGCAGAAGGTCTTCTGGGTGGTCGTCGACTGGTTTGCGAGCGGCGAGATCTTTCCCCATCTCGGCATCACGCTGCTGGAGACGGCCCTGGGCTTCACGATCGGCGCGGCCTCGGGGCTGGGCATCGGCCTGTGGCTGGCACTGTCGCCCACCGCCTCGGCGATCATGGATCCCTACATCAAGGGCTTCAATTCGATGCCGCGCGTCGTGCTGGCGCCGATCTTCGCCGTCTGGTTCGGACTGGGCATCTGGTCGAAGGTGGCGCTCGGCGTCACGCTGGTCTTCTTCGTAGTGTTCTTCAACGTCTACCAGGGCGTGCGCGAGGTCAGCCCCAACCTGATCGCCAACGCCCGCATGCTGGGGGCCTCGCAGCGCCAGCTCCTGCGCTCGATCTACCTGCCGAGCGCCATGAGCTGGGTGTTCGCCAGCCTGCACAATGCCGTCGGTCTCGCCTTCGTCGGCGCCGTGGTCGGCGAGTATCTCGGCTCGTCGATGGGTGTCGGCTACCTGATCCTCCAGGCCGAGGGCACCTTCGACATCAACACCGTGTTCGCCGGCATCCTGGTCCTGACCGCCTGTGCCCTGTTGCTCGACAGTCTCGTGGGTACCAT
>JAKFVZ010000568.1 GCA_021732965.1 Reyranella sp. | reverse complement strand
ATCCCGTCGGCGATTTGCTGACCCGTATCCGCAACGGCCAGTCGGCGCACCTCGACAGCGTGACCGCGCCGGCTTCGCGGCTTCGGTCGAGTGTTCTCGATGTGCTCCAGCGCGAGGGCTATATCCGTGGCTGGTTCGAGGAAGAGCTGCGCCCCGGCGTAAAGGAGCTCCGTATCGAGCTGAAGTATGACAACGGCCGTCCGGTCATCAAGGAGATCAAGCGCGTCTCCACCCCGGGTCGCCGCGTCTATTCCAAGATCCGCGAGCTGCCGCGCCACTTCAATGGCCTCGGCATCTCGATCCTCTCCACGCCGCGCGGTGTCATGTCCGACGCCGAGGCGCGGGCCGCCAATGTCGGCGGCGAAGTCATCTGCAAGGTGTTCTGACCATGTCGCGCGTCGGTAAAAATCCGGTCGCCATCCCGGCCGGTGTCACCATCGAGCTCAAGGGCCAGCACCTCAAGGCCAAGGGCAAGCGGGGCGAACTCCAGCTCATGGTCCATGACGACGTCGTTGTCGCCAAGGAAGCCGAGGGCCTGGTCTTCAAGCCGCGGAACGAGAGCCGCCGCGCCCGCATGCAGTGGGGCACGGCACGCAACCTGGCGAGCAACGTCGTGCGCGGCGTTTCCGATGGGTTCACCATCAACCTCGAGATCAACGGCGTGGGCTATCGCGCCGCGGCCGATGCCAAGACGCTGAAGATGCAGCTTGGTTTCAGCCATGACGTCGAGATTCCCATTCCCACCGGTATCCAGATCAAGGCGGTGAAGCCGACCGAGATCGAGATTTCCGGCGCCGATCGTCAGCGCGTGGGCCAGATTGCGGCCGAGATCCGCAGCCTGCGTCCGCCCGAACCCTACAAGGGCAAGGGCATCAAGTACTCGACCGAGACGATCCGGCGCAAGGAAGGCAAGAAGAAGTAGAGGCGAGAGAACCATGTCCGACCGCAATGCTCTTTTCGCCCGCCGCCAGCGGCGCACGCGCTACGCGCTGCGCCAGGCCGCCGGCGGCCGTCCGCGTCTCAGCGTTTTCCGCTCAGGCAAGCACATCTATGCCCAGGTCATCGACGACCGTAAGGGCGTCACCCTGGCCGCAGCCTCGACGCTCGACAAGGATGTCCGGGGTTCGCTCAAGACCGGCGCCGACAAAGGCGCTGCTGCCGAGGTTGGCAAGCTGATCGCCGCTCGCGCCGTCGCGGCTGGCGTCAAGGAAGTCATCTTCGATCGCGGTGGCTACACGTATCACGGCCGCATCGCTGCGCTGGCCAATGCCGCCCGTGAGGGCGGCCTGTCGTTCTGATCGGGAGTTAGAATATGGCTCGTTCACCCGGTGGTTCCGGCCGTTCTCCGCGCGATCGCGATCGGAGCCGTGACCGCGACCGCGACGAGGACAATGAACTGACCGACAAGCTGGTCACGATCAATCGCGTCGCGAAGGTCGTGAAGGGCGGTCGTCGCTTCGCGTTTGCCGCCATCGTCGTCGTCGGCGACCAGCGTGGCCGCGTCGGCCACGGCGCCGGCAAGGCCCGTGAGGTTCCCGAGGCGATTCGCAAGGCCACGGAAGCGGCCAAGCGCGGCCTGATCCGCGTGCCGTTGCGCGACGGCCGTACGCTGCATCACGACGTCAAGGGCCGCTTCGGCGCCGGCAAGGTGACGCTGCGCGCCGCCCCGGCCGGTACCGGCATCATCGCCGGCGGCCCGATGCGCGCCATCTTCGAGACGCTGGGCATCAAGGATATCGTCGCCAAGTCGGTCGGCACGTCCAACCCGCACAACATGATCAAGGCGACGTTCAAGGCGCTCGAGCAGCTCAACTCGCCGCGCATGGTCGCCACCCGCCGCGGCAAGAAGGTCGGCGACCTTCTCGGCCGCCGTGACGAGACGACCGCGGAAGCGGCCGCTTAAGGAACCGGACCATGGCCAAGACAGTCAAGATCACCCAGACCGGCAGCCACATCGGCCGCACGGACGATCAGCGCGCGACGCTGATCGGCCTGGGGCTCAACAAGCGTCATCGCACCCGTGAACTCGTGGATACGCCCGAAGTTCGCGGCATGATCAACAAGGTGCGCCATCTCGTGCGCGTCGAAGAGGAAGCGCGCTAAGGCCCTTGGGCCGCGGCGCGGAGGTAATGACCATGAGACTGAACCAGATCTCGGACAACCCGGGCGCCCGCAAGGGCCGCATGCGCGTCGGCCGCGGTATCGGCTCCGGCAAGGGCAAGACCGCCGGTCGCGGCGTCAAGGGCCAGAAGTCCCGTACCGGCGTCGCGATCAAGGGCTTCGAGGGCGGCCAGATGCCGCTTTACCGCCGCATCCCGAAGCGCGGCTTCCGTCCGCCGCACCAGAAGAGCTACCAGGTCGTCAACCTGGGCACGCTCCAGAAGGCGATCGACGACAAGAAGCTCGACGCGTCCAAGGTGATCGACGCCGAGGCGATGCTGGCGGCCGGCCTGTTCAAGAATGCCGCGGACGGTGTCCGCCTACTTGGCAAGGGCGAGATCAAGACCAAGATCGAAGTGAAGGTTGCGGGCGCCTCGGCGTCGGCGATCGCCGCGGTCGAGAAGGCCGGCGGCAAGGTCGAACTCCCGCCCAAGCCCGTGGCCGAAGCGGCCTGATCCGGACGGCGTCAACGGGGGCGTCGCTTCCCCCTTGTGTCGTTCACGCGTGAGGTTCCATGGCATCCGCCGCCGAGCAACTTGCTTCCAACCTGAACTGGGGTTCGATTGGTAGGGCGACCGAGCTGAAGAAGCGGCTGTGGTTTACCGTGGCCGCGCTCGTCGTCTTCCGTATCGGCGCCTACATTCCGGTCCCCGGTGTCGATCCGGCCGCCCTGGCCGAGATCTTTAAGCAGAATGCCGGCGGCATCGCGGGCCTGCTGGACGTGTTCTCGGGCGGCTCGATCGGCCGCATGTCGGTGCTGGCGCTCAGCATCATGCCGTACATCTCGGCCTCCATCATCATGCAGATCCTGACGACGGTCGTTCCGTCGCTCGAGGCGCTGAAGAAGGAAGGCGAGGCGGGCCGCAAGAAGATCAACCAGTACACGCGCTACGGCACGGTCGTCCTGGCGACCTTCCAGGCCTACGGAATTGCGGTCGGACTCGAGAGCCAGGTGGCCACGGCCGGCCCGGTCGTGATCGATCCGGGTGTTTTCTTCCGTTTCGTGACGATCATCACGCTGGTCGGCGGCACATTGTTCCTGATGTGGCTGGGCGAGCAGATCACCGCGCGCGGCGTCGGTAATGGCGTTTCGCTCATCATCTTCGCCGGTATCGTCGCGGCGCTGCCGGACGCTCTTGTCCAGACCCTCTAACTCGGCCGGACTGGTGCCCTGTCGGCGCTGTTCATCATCGCCCTGGTGGTGGGTGTCGTGCTCGTGGTGGCGGTGGTCGTCTTCGTCGAGACCGCGCAACGACGAATCGTCGTTCAGTACCCCAAGCGCCAGGTCGGCAACCGCATGTATGGCGGCGAGGCCTCCCACCTGCCGCTCAAGATCAATACTGCCGGCGTCATCCCGCCGATCTTCGCCTCTTCGCTGCTGCTCTTCCCGGCGACCATCGCGTCGTTCCAGGGCAATTCCGGCGAGCCGGGCTGGATGCAGTGGATGT
>JAKFVZ010000309.1 GCA_021732965.1 Reyranella sp. | reverse complement strand
AGCGCGGGATGCTGGGATCTTCCTCCATGTAGCCGATGGAGTAGATGTGGACCATCGACGACACGCCCGTGACGACGATCAGCATGACGGCGGTCAGCGTGTCGACGCGCAGCGCCCAGGCGATGTCGAGCGTCCCGGAATCGATCCAGGAGAAGAGCTTCACGACGATCAGCTTCTCGGGTCCGAAGCCGATCTTCACGAAAACGAACACCGAGAGCGCCGCCGCGATCAGCAGGGCCGCGCAGGTGACGATCTGCGCCGGGCGGGCGCCGATCACGCGGCAGAAGAGGCCCGCGATCGCCGCCGCGACCAGCGGCAGGAAGACGATGAGCTTGATGGCGAGATCCATGATGAGTGCGCCCTAGCCCTTCATCGCATTGATGTCTTCGACCTCGATCGTCCCGCGGTTGCGGAAGTAGACCACGAGGATGGCCAGCCCGATCGCCGCTTCCGCGGCGGCCACGGTCAGCACCAGCATGGCGAAGATCTGGCCGACGATGTTGCCATGGAAGACCGAGAAGGCCACCAGGTTGATGTTCACCGCCAGCAGCATCAGCTCGACGCACATCAGGATCACGATGACGTTCTTGCGGTTCAGGAAGATGCCGAGGATGCCCATCGTGAACAGCACGGCGGCGACGGCGAGGTAATGGCTGAGACCGATCGTCATCACACGCCTCCCCGCGTCGGAACCTTGACCACCGTCATGGCCTGGTCCTTCGTGCGGTTGATCTGATCCCCCGCCTTCTGGCGGCGGACGCCCGGCCGGCTGCGGAGCGTGAGCACGATGGCGCCGATCATCGCGACCAGCAGTACGAGCCCGGCGACCTGGAACAGGTAGAAGTACTGCGTGTAGAGCACCTGGCCGATGGCGCGCGTATTGTCGATCGCCGTCACCTGGGCGCCGTGGGTATTCAGCGCCTCAATGGTAGTCGAGCCGCTGCCGATGATGCCGACGCCCAGCAGCAGCTCGGCGAAGACGACCGCACCGATCAGCGCGCCCACCGGGAAGTATTCGAGGAAGCCCTCCCGCAGCTCCGTGAGATTGATGTCGAGCATCATCACCACGAAGAGGAAGAGCACCGCCACTGCACCGACATAGACGATGACGAGGATCATCGCGATGAACTCGGCGCCGATCAGCAGGAACAGCGCGGCGGCGTTGAAGAACGCCAGGATCAGGAACAGCACCGAATAGACGGGATTGCGCGACACCACGACCATGGCGGCGGAGGCCACCGTGATCGCGGCGAAGACGTAGAAGGCCAGGGCCTGGAGTATCATGATCTGTCTCCCCCGCCCCGGCTCAGCGATACGCCGCGTCGGAATGGAGATTGGCCGCGATCAGGCTCTCCCAGCGGTCGCCGTTCGCGAGCAGCTTGTCCTTGTTGTACATGAGTTCCTCGCGCGTCTCGGTCGAGAACTCGAAGTTCGGCCCCTCGACGATCGCATCGACCGGGCAGGCTTCCTGGCAGAAGCCGCAGTAGATGCACTTGGTCATGTCGATGTCGTAGCGGGTGGTGCGGCGGCTGCCGTCGTCTCGCGGCTCGGCCTCGATGGTGATGGCCTGCGCCGGGCAGATCGCCTCGCACAGCTTGCACGCGATGCAGCGTTCCTCACCGTTCGGATAGCGGCGCAGCGCATGCTCGCCGCGGAAGCGCGGGCTGAGAGGCCCCTTCTCGTAGGGGTAGTTCACCGTCACCTTGGGCTTGAACATGTACTTCAGGGTGAGGGCGAATCCCGCCACCAGCTCGGAGAGCAGGAAGGCGCGCGCGGTACGGTCGAGGGAAGCCATTTGGCGATTGCTCCTAGGGCTTCGGCAGCCAGCCGCCGAACGTCAGCACGGCGGCGGTGAGGACGACCCAGCCCAGCGACACGGGCAGGAACACTTTCCAGCCCAGGCGCATCAGCTGGTCGTAGCGGTAACGGGGCAGCGTGCCCTTGGTCCAGCTGAAGATGAACAGCAGGAAGGCGATCTTCAGCGCGAACCAGATGACGCCCGGCACGAGCGTGAACGGCGCATAGGGGATTGGGGAATGCCAGCCGCCCAGGAACAGGACCGCGCCCAGGGCGGAGAGCAGGATCATGTTGGCGTATTCGCCGAGGAAGAACAGACCGAAGGTCATGGCCGAATACTCGGTGTGGAAGCCCGCCACCAGCTCGGCTTCTGACATCGGCAGGTCGAACGGCGTGCGGTTCGTCTCGGCCAGCGCCGAGATGAAGAAGATCACGAACATCGGCAGCAGCGGCAGCCAGTACCAGTTCCAGAACCAGCCGGACTGGGCGATCACCACATCCGAGAGGTTGAGCGAGCCGACGCAGAGCAGGACGGTGATCAGCACGAAGCCGATCGAGACCTCGTAGGACACCATCTGCGCCGCCGAGCGCAGGGCGCCGAGGAACGCGTACTTCGAGTTCGAGGCCCAGCCGGCGATGATGATGCCGTAGACGCCCAGCGAGGAGATCGCGAAAAGGTAGAGGATGCCGACGTTGATGTCGGCGATCACCCAGCCATCATCGAACGGCACGACCGCCCAGGCGACCAGCGCGGTCATGAAGGCGATCATCGGGGCGATGATGAACAGGATGCCGTTGGCGCTCGACGGGACGATCGTTTCCTTGAGCACCAGCTTCAGCCCGTCCGCCATCGGCTGCAGCAGGCCGAACGGACCGACCACGTTGGGACCGCGGCGGAGCTGGATCGACGCCCAGATCTTGCGGTCGGCGTAGGTCATGTAGGCCACGGCCAGCAGCAGCGGCACGGTCACGGCCAGGCACTGCAGCAGGATCAGGATCGCGATGCCGAGCCAGTTGGTCGTGAAGAAGGTGTGGATTTCGGCGAACATGCCCCTACTCCGCCGCCATGAGATGCGACCGCGAGGCCATGCAGTCGGCCATGGTCCGGGAGGCGCGGCTGATCGGGCAGGTCATGTAGAAATTCGGCACCGCCGACTTGAACGGCGCATCGGTGGTGGCGCCAGGCTTGCCGAACGAACCCCAGGTCGCCGGCGCCTGCTGGTCGATGGCGGCGAAGACCTTGTTGACGGCCACGAGGCGCGCACGCACCTGATGCAGCGTGTCGTACGGCAGCGTCTTGCCCAGCCGCTCCGACAGGGCGCGCAGAATCGCCCAGTCCTCGCGGGCATCGCCCGGCGGATAGCCGGCGCGACGGCCGACCTGAACGCGGCCCTCGGTGTTCACGTAGATGCCGGGCTTCTCGGTGTAGGCCGCACCCGGCAGGATCACGTCGGCACGGTGGGCGCCGGCATCGCCATGATGGCCCTGGTAGATCACGAAGGCCTTGCCGAATTGGGTGGTGTCGATTTCGTCGGCGGCAAGCAGGAAGACCGCCTCGATCTCCTTCTTCTGGCAGCCTTCGAGGATGCCGGCGACGTCGCGGCCGCCCTCGCCCGGCACCAGGCCGAGGTCGAGGCCGCCGACGCGGGCCGCCGCCGTGTGCAGCACGGCAAAGCCGTTCCAGTCCTCGCGCACGGCGTTCAGCTTATCGGCCAGTTCGCGGGCCATCGCCAGGACGGCGCCGCCGTCCTCGCGCGCCAGCGCGCCCATGCCGACGATGATCAGCGGGTGCTTCGCGGCCTGCAGCTTCTGG
>JAKFVZ010000044.1 GCA_021732965.1 Reyranella sp. | reverse complement strand
AGGGTTGCCGTTCGGCAGACTGCCATGGCGTCGAGCACGTCGTCGCGCGCGGCACCCGACACGGTCCCTGGCGTCCATTCGAAGCCGTGCCGGGCAAGCAGGTCCAGGCGTTCCGCGAAGCCCTCGTGCTTGCGCTTCTTGCTGAGTACGGGCTTGCCGCCGTTCATGCGGGCGAAGGCGAGTTCGGGATGCGCTTCATGGACGATCGCGTGCAGGTCCTTGTTGCCTCGCATCAATGCATCGACCTCGCGCATCTTGGGGAAGAGATGAAAGGTCTGCCGGTTCAGCCCGATCCCCAGGCTCTTGCTGAGAGCGTTGGCCTCGGGATGCGTGGTGCAGTCGAGCGCGGGCCGGCACGGCGTCGGAAAGACCGAACTTGCCTTGCCGGGCAGGAGCTTGCGAGCCTCGACTTCGCAGGCGCGTGGCGGGCGTGGCACGTCGACCAAGCCGATCGGCATGTCGACGGCCAGAATCGAAAGACCCTCGCAGGCTTCGGCGAGGGTCTTCACGACTCTTATATCGAGGACGCCGTCAGCGTCGCGCCGGCAGACGACCCAGCCGGTGCGGCAGCCGTCGGCGCCCGCGACGATCAACGAGCGCCTACCAGCTGGCCATTCGGGCCTTGAGGCCACCGTCCAGCACCGCGAGGAACTCCTCGGTGGTCATGTAGGGCTGGTTCATGCCGATCAGGAGCGCCAGGTCTTTGGTCATGTTGCCGCTCTCCACGGCCTCCACGCAGACCTTCTCGAGCGCGTCGGCGAACTTCACGACTTCCGGCGTTTCATCGAAAGTGCCGCGATACTTCAGGGCCTGCGTCCAGGCGAAGATCGAGGCGATCGGGTTGGTCGAGGTCGGCTTGCCCTGCTGATGCTCGCGATAGTGACGCGTGACCGTGCCGTGGGCTGCCTCGGCCTCGACGGTCTTGCCGTCGGGAGTCAGCAGCACCGACGTCATGAGGCCGAGCGAACCGAAGCCCTGGGCCACCGTGTCGGACTGCACGTCACCATCGTAGTTCTTGCAGGCCCAGACGAATTCGCCGTGCCACTTCAGGGCGGAGGCGACCATGTCGTCGATCAGGCGGTGCTGGTAGATGATCTTCTTCGCCTTGAACCGGTCGGCGAACTCCTTGTCGAAGACCTCCTGGAACAGGTCCTTGAAGCGGCCGTCGTAGCGCTTGAGGATCGTATTCTTGGTCGACAGGAAGACTGGCCAGCCGCGCATCAGGCCATAATTGAAAGAGCTGCGCGCGAAGCCGACGATCGATTCGTCGAGATTGTACATCGTCATGGCGACGCCGCCGGCCGGGAAGTCGAACACGTCGCGCTCGATCACCGTGCCGTCCTCTCCCTCGAAGCGGACCGTGAGCTTGCCCTTGCCCGGCACCACGAAGTCGGTGGCGCGGTACTGGTCGCCGAAGGCGTGGCGGCCGATGACGATCGGATGCGTCCAGCCCGGCACGAGGCGGGGGACGTTCTTGCAGACGATCGGCTCGCGGAAGATCGTGCCGCCGATGATGTTGCGGATGGTGCCATTGGGCGACCGCCACATCTCCTTGAGCTTGAACTCTTCCACGCGCTGCTCGTCCGGCGTGATCGTCGCGCACTTCACGGCGACGCCGTACTGCAGCGTGGCATTGGCCGAATCGACCGTTACCCGGTCGTTGGTCGCGTCGCGGTTCTCGATGCCGAGGTCGTAGTACTTCAGGTCGATGTCGAGATAGGGAAGGATCAGCTTGTCCTTGATGAACGCCCAGATGATCCGGGTCATCTCGTCGCCGTCCATTTCGACGATCGGGTTCTTCACCTTGATCTTCGGCATCATGCTTCCTTTCGCGACCCAAAACGCCGGGTGCTAGACGCGGTCGAGCCGCTTTTCGAAGCCTTCGGAGCGGGGCATGGCCGCGATGGCGGGCAGGACGTCCTTCAGATCGCTCACGAAGGCCACGTGGTCGAGATGGGCGGGTTCGGCAAAGCCGCCGCCCACCACGCCCTTGAGCAGAGCCGCCAGGGGCCGCCAGTAGCCGCCCTGGTCGATGATGACGATCGGCTTGCTGTGGAGGCCGAGGGTCCGCCAGGACAGGACCTCGAAGAATTCCTCCAGGGTGCCGAGGCCGCCCGGCAGAACCGCGAAGGCGTCGGAGCGCTCGAACATCTGCAGCTTGCGCTCGTGCATGGTCTCGACGACCACCGTTTCCGTGAGCGCCGGATGGCCGGCCTCGCGCTGCAGCAGGAAGTTCGGGATGATGCCGACGGCCCGGCCACCCGCATCGAGGGCGGCGTTGGCCACCAGGCCCATCAGCCCCACACCGCCGCCGCCATAGACCAGCGTGATGCCCTCCCGGGCCAGCAGGCGGCCGAGGCCGACCGCCGTCTCGCGGGTGGCGGGATCGGTGCCGAAACGGGCACCGCAGAAGACACACAAGGAAGAGGGGGTGAACTCGGGCACGAAAGCTGCTCTTCTGGGACGAACCAGCGCGTTTCAGCGCGGGTGTGGCATGGTATTGTTACGCAAAGGCTGGCTGCGACGCCAATGGGGATGGTGGTCGCACCGTTGGGAGGGCGATGTCACGAACTGTTTTCGGGCTGGTCGCTGTGGGCGCCGTGGTGATCGCGATTGCCCTGGGCGTTGCATGGCGCGGGAAGTTGACCGAGCAGGCAGCGATCGACCGCCCCTCGCAGGCCGTCGGCGCGCCCGCGCCCGCGCCTGACACCCAGACGACGGCGGCTGCCCAGAAGGATCAGCCCGCTGCGAACTCTCCGATCACGGCCGGAAGCGCTCCTGCCGCGCCGTCGCCGCCGCCGGTCACGCGAGTGCCGACCTTCGACGTTGCCCGCATCGGGACGGATGGGCGGGCCGTGATTGCCGGCCGCGCGGCGCCGGGGGCCAAGATCGTCCTTCTCGACGGCGGCAGGGAGATCGCCAAGGCCGAGGCGGATGCGCGCGGCGAATGGGTCATCATCGTCCAGGATCCGCCGCTCGCGGTGGGCCAGCATGAGCTGCGCGTGGTCCAGCACATCGAAGGCAAGGCACCGCTCACCTCCGAGCAGTCGGTGGTCGCCGTGGTGCCGGAGCCGCCGGCGGCAAGCGCGCCTGCCCAGCCGCGCGCCGAGACGCTGGTGATGATTTCGCCGCCGTCCGGCGCCGCGACCGTCGTGCAGCCGCCGACGACGGCAGGCCTGCCCAAGGCCGCCGATCTTTCCTTGTCCACGGTCGACTACGACGATCGCGGCCATGTCACCGTATCTGGCCTCGCCGCTCCGGGCACCGTCGTCAGGGCCTACGTCAACGACAAGATGGTGGCCGAGGGTCTGGCCGCCACGGACGGCCGCTGGCGGTTGAAGCCGGCCGAACCGATCGCGCCGGGCAAGCATCTGTTGAGGCTCGACCGGATCGCCCAGGACGGCCGGCCGGTCGCTCGGCTCGAATTGCCGTTCGAGCGTGTCGTCGTGGCGCCGGTGTCGAGCAGCGACGCACGACGCCTGCACATCGTGCGGGGCGACAATATGTGGAACATTGCCCAGGCCCACTACGGCGCGGGGTGGCACCACACCGTAATTTTCGCCGCAAACAAAGAGCAGGTAAAAAATCCCCATCTGATATATCCGGGGCAA
>JAKFVZ010000515.1 GCA_021732965.1 Reyranella sp. | reverse complement strand
GATGAGCGCCATCGACATGGTGAAGCGCCACAACTACCAGCTCGACGAGGCCACGGTGCGCCGCGAACTGGAGGGTAATCTCTGCCGCTGCACGGGCTACCACAACATCGTGAAGGCAATCCTGGCCGCAGCCCCGGCCATGAAGTCAGCAGGAGTGTAGCCCCATGACCTCCGCCACCGGAATCGGCGCGCGGGTTGTCCGGACGGAAGACAAGCGCTTCCTGACGGGCACCGGCCGCTATGTCGACGATCTGCCCCTCGCCCGGGCGACCTACGCGTATTTCCTGCGTTCGCCGCATGCCCATGCGAAGATCAAGAGCATCGACATCTCCGCGGCGGAGAAGAATCCTGGCGTCGTCAACATCTTCACCGGCAAGGATCTTGTCGACGCCAAGGTGGGCGGCCTGATCTGCGGCTGGGTGGTGAAGGACAAGCACGGCGAGCCGCACAAGTCGCCGCCGCATCCGGTAATGGCGGTCGATGTCGTCCGCTATGTCGGCGACACCGTCGCCATGGTCGTGGCCAATACCTACGACGAGGCGAGGGACGCCGCCGAGGCCATCAAGGTCGACTACGAGGTCCTGCCGGCCAACATCGACCTGGCGAAGGCGTTCGACAAGAACGCGCCGCAAGTCCACGCCGAAGCACCCGGCAACCTGATCTACGATTGGGAAATCGGCGTGAAGGCCGATGTCGAGGCGGCCTTCGCCAAGGCGGCGCATGTCACCAAGATGGACATCGTCAACAATCGCCTGATCCCCAACGCCATGGAGCCGCGCGCGGCGGCGGCCGAGTACGACAAGGGCACGGGCAACTACACGCTCTGGTCGACCTCGCAGAACCCGCATGTCCTGCGCCTGATCCTGTCGGCCTTCGTGCTGGGTATCCCGGAACACAAGCTGCGGGTCATTGCCCCGGACGTGGGCGGCGGCTTCGGCAGCAAGATCTTCTGCTACGCCGACGAGACCATGGTCTGCTGGGCGGCGTCCCGCGTCGGCCGGCCGATCAAGTGGACCGCCGAGCGCAGCGAATCCTTCCAGACCGACTGCCATGGCCGCGACCACGTCACCCATGCCGAGCTGGCGCTCGACAAGGACGGCAAGTTCCTGGCCCTCAAGGTCGAGACGATCGCCAACATGGGCGCCTATCTCTCGACCTTCTCGACGGCGGTGCCGACCTACCTCTACGCCACGCTGCTGGCGGGCCAGTACACTACGCCGCTCATCTACGCCAACGTGAAGGCCGCCGTGACGCATACCGCGCCGGTCGACGCCTATCGCGGCGCCGGCCGTCCCGAGGCGACCTTCGTGATCGAGACGATCGTCAGCAAGGCCGCGGCCGAGCTGAAGATGGATCCGGCCGAGCTGCGCCGGAAGAACTTAATCCCGGCGGAGGCCTTCCCGTACCAGACGCCGGTGGCGCTGCAGTACGATTCGGGCAACTACCCGCCGATCATCGACGAGGCGATGAAGATCGCCGACTATCAGGGCTTCGAGGCCCGCCGGGCCGAGGCCAGGTCACGCGGCAAGCTGCGCGGCATCGGCTTCTCGTCCTACATCGAGGCCTGCGGTCTGGCGCCCTCGCAGGTGATCGGCCAGCTTGGCGGCGGCGTCGGCCAGTGGGAATCGGCGCAGATCAAGTTCAACCCTACGGGCAACGTGCAGGTCATCACCGGCTCGCACAGCCACGGCCAGGGCCACGAAACGACCTTCGCCCAGCTTGTCCACGACCGGCTGGGCGTGCCGATGGACCAGATCGAGGTCGTCCACGGCGACACCTCGACGACGACCTTCGGCATGGGCACCTATGGCAGCCGTTCGCTGGCCGTCGGCGGCTCGGCCATCATGAAGGCGACCGACAAGATCATCGCCAAGGGCAAGAAGATCGCGGCCCATCTGATGGAAGCCGACGTGGCCGACGTCGAGTTCGAGAACGGCACCTTCAAGGTGGCCGGTACGGACAAGAACGTGCCGCTGGCGCAGGCGGTCTTCGCAGCCTACGTGCCGCACAACTATCCGCTGGCCGAGATCGAGCCGGGCATGGACGAGAACGCCTTCTACGATCCGGCGAACTTCGTCTATCCGGCCGGCACGCAGATCTGCGAGGTCGAGATCGACCCCGACACCGGCATCGTCGAGGTCATCGCCCATACCGCGGTCGACGATTTCGGCAACATCATCAACCCGATGATCGTCGAGGGGCAGGTCCATGGCGGCATCGTCCAGGGCGTCGGCCAGGCGCTGTTCGAGGGCGCCGTCTACGACAAGGGCACCGGTCAGCTGCTGAGCGGCTCGTTCATGGACTACACGATGCCGCGCGCCGACAACTTCCCGTCGTTCAAGCTCGGCTACAAGGTGACCCCGTGCCCGCACAATCCGCTGGGCGTGAAGGGCTGCGGTGAGGCCGGCGCCATCGCCGCGCCCGCCGCCGTGATGAACGCGGTCCACAACGCGCTGGCGCCGATCGGCGTCAAGCATGTCGAAATGCCGGCCACGCCGCTCAACGTGTGGCAGTCGATCCAGGGCGCCCAACGCGCGGCGGCCGAGTAAACGGAGGAAATACAGATGTACGATTTCGCTTATCACCGCCCCAAGTCGGTCGCCGACGCCGTCAAGCTGCTCAAGGGCAACGAGGAAGCCCGTCCGATGTCGGGCGGCATGACCCTGATCCCGACGCTGAAGCAGCGCCTGGCCCGTCCGAGCGACGTGGTCGATCTCGGTGACGTCAAGGAACTGGTCGGCATCAAGGTCGAGGGCGGCAACGTCGTTATCGGCGGTATGACCCGACACGGCGATGTCGCCACGTCGGCCGACGTGAAGAGCAACATTCCCGCGCTGGCCGATCTTGCCGGCCATATCGGCGATCCGCAGGTCCGCAACCGCGGCACGATGGGTGGCTCGGTTGCCAACAACGATCCGGCGGCGGACTATCCCGCGGCCGTGGTGGCGCTGAACGCGACGGTGACGACCAACACCGGCAAGCACGCGGCCGACAGCTTCTTCAAGGGCCTGTTCGAGACGGCGTTGGGCGACGGCGAGATCATCACCTCGATCAGCTTCCCGAAGCCCGAGAAGGCCGCCTACATGAAGTTCCCGAACCCGGCCTCGCGCTATGCGATGGTCGGCGTGTTCGTGGCCAAGACGGCGTCGGGCGTGCGCGTCGCGGTGACCGGCGCCGGCCCCTGCGTCTTCCGCGTCAAGGCGATGGAAGAGGCGCTGTCCAAGAACTTCTCGTCGGACGCCATCAAGGACATCAAGGTCCCGGCGACCGACCTCAACAGCGACATCCACGGCAGCGCGGAGTATCGCGCGCACCTGGTGGGCGTGATGGCCCGCCGCGCGGTCGACAAGGCCAACAAGTAGCCGTTCGGCAAAGCAGGTATTAACGTCGGGGCGCCCCTAACCGGGCGCCCTTTCGTTTGAGGTAAGGACAGCATGAAGGCACTGATCACGGGCTTCGATCCGTTCGGAGGCGACAAGGTCAATCCGTCGTCGCTGGCGGTGAGCCGGCTCCGGAAGAAGATCGGCAAGGTGTCCGTGGTAACGGCGGTCCTGCCGACGTCCTATGCGAAGTCGGCCAGGGTACTGCGGGAGGCGATCGACAAGGCCAAGCCCGACAT
>JAKFVZ010000468.1 GCA_021732965.1 Reyranella sp. | reverse complement strand
CCGGAAGGCGTCTAGCGGCGGCAGGTCGTGATGCGGTGCCATCGGATCGGGCTGGACGATGATGTCGGTATCGCCGGGTGTCGCCCACGGCAGGGAGTCGAGCGGCAGGCGGTAGCCGATCGCGGAGTCGCCGGGGATCAGGTAGCACTTCTCCGAGCGCAGAAACCACGGTCCGCTCTTCCAGCGCGGCGCATGGCCGTGTCCGTTGCCGCGCCCGTTGGCATCGCGGATGACCGGCAGCACATAGCCGACCGAACTTTCGAGGCCCTTCTCGAAGACCCGTGCGAGGCGTTCGCGCTCCAGCGGATCCTTCACCTTGGCTTCGTCGACCAGGACGTTGCTGGGCAGCCGCCGCTCGCGCCAGAGATAGTACCAGGTGTCCTAGTAGGCGGGGAAAAGGTAGTCCGGATCGAGCTGCAGGCGCTGGGCGAAAGCGAGCGCAAAGCGGTGCGCGGCCTCGACGGTGGCACCGGCCGGCTTGGATTCCAGCGCATAGAGCTGCGGGTTGCGCCAGATCGGCTCGCCGTCCTTGCGCCAGTAGCAGCCCAGCGCCCAGCGCGGCAGCTGTTCGCCGGGATACCATTTGCCCTGGCCGAAATGCAGCAGCGGCCCCGTCGCGAAGCGATGCGCGAGCTTGCGGAACAGCACGCCCGCCAGACGCCGCTTCTCGGGGCCGAGTGCCAGCGTGTTCCATTCCGGCCCGTCCATGTCGTCGACCGACACGAAGGTCGGCTCGCCTCCCATGGTGAGGCGCACGTCGTGCTTGCCGATGTCCTGCTCGATCGCCTCGCCGACCTTGAGCAGGGTGGCCCACTGCTCCTCGGTATAGGGTTTGGTGGTGCGCGGCGTTTCGCGCACGCGCGACACCGTCATGGAATGCTCGAACTCGACTTCGGCCTTCTCGATCGCGCCCTCGATCGGCGCCGCGCTGGATGGCTCGGGCGTGCAGGCGAGCGGGATATGGCCTTCGCCGGTCAGCAGGCCGGAGGTCGGATCGAGACCGATCCAGCCGGCGCCCGGCAGGTAGACTTCGCACCAGGCATGGAGATCGGTGAAATCGTGGGTAGGCCCCTCGGGACCTTCGAGCGGCTTCTCGTCGGCGACGAGCTGGATCAGGTACCCCGAGGCAAACCGCGCGGCGAAACCCAGATGGCGCAGGATCATGACCAGCAGCCAGCCGGTGTCGCGGCACGAACCCTTGGCGCGGGCGAGTGTCTCCTCGCAACTCTGCACGCCCGGCTCCAGGCGGACGATGTAGCCGATGTCCTGCTGCAGGCGGGCGTTGAGGCCGACCACGAAGTCGATGGTGCGCTGTTTCTTGCGGTCGACCTTGTCCAGCCAGGCCTTCAGCTTCGGGCCCAGCGGTTCCAGCTTGCGGAACGGGGCGATCTCCTCGGCCAGCGAGGCGTCGTAGGCGAAGGGCCAGGTCTCGGCCGAGGGCTCCAGGAAGAAGTCGAAGGGGTTGATGACCGACATATCGGCCACCAGGTCGACCGTGACCTCGAACCGGTCGGTCTTCTCGGGAAACACCAGCCGGGCAAGGTGATTGCCCTGCGGATCCTGCTGCCAGTTGATGAAATGCTGGGCCGGCGTGATCTTCAGTGAATAGGAAAGGACGGGCGTCCGGCTGTGCGGCGCCGGCCGCAGACGCACGATCTGCGGGCCCAGTTCGATGGGACGGTCGTACCGGTAGGTCGTCCTATGATGCAGCGCGACGTGGATGCTCATGACGGCCTGCTGTTTCGCTCCGAGACAGACTAAGCAAGTGACATGCCACTAAGCAAGGAAGTGGCGCTATGCTCCCCGCAAGATCTTTTCCGGCACGGCTTGGCGGGGGTGTTCATGTCCAGCTATTTCGATCTCACCGGCAAGGTGGCCCTGATCACCGGCGGCAGCCGGGGGCTGGGTTACCAGATGGCGAAGGCGTTCGCCGCGCATGGCGCCGATCTCTTCATCACCAGCCGCAAGCTCGAGACCTGCGACAAGGTCGCCGCCGAGATCCGCGCGATGGGCCGCAAGGCCGCGACCCATGCCTGCAACGTCGCCAACTGGCAGGAGCTCGACGGTCTGGTCGACGCCGCCTACGCCGCCTTCGGCAAGGTCGACATCCTGGTGAACAATGCCGGCTCCTCGCCGCTCGCACCCTCGTCGCTCGAAACTTCCGAACAGCTCTTCGACCGTATCGTCGCGCTGAACTTCAAGGCGCCGTTCCGCCTGATGTCGCTGGTCGGCAGCCGCATGGCGGCGGGCGAGGGCGGTTCGATCATCAACGTCTCCAGCGCCGGCGCGCTCCGCCCGCGGCCCCAGATCGCCCCCTATGCCGGCGCCAAGTCGGCGCTCAATGCGCTCACCGAGGCCTTCGCCTTCGAGTACGCCCCCAAGGTGCGGGTGAACACTATCTCGCCCGGCCGCTTCCTCACCGATGTCTCCAAGGCCTGGCCGGAGGAGCACAAGGCCAATCCGACGGCGGCGCTGAAGCGCAGCGGCCAGCCGGAAGAAATCGTGACCGCCGCGCTCTATCTTGCGTCGGGCCGGTCGAGCTTCACCACCGGATCGCTGGTCCGGGTCGACGGAGGAATAGCCTGATGAAGATGAAAGCCGGCGTTCTCACCACCTGCGGCGCGCCCCGCCCGTTCGCGAAGTCCAAGCCCATCCACGTGGTCGAGGTCGATCTCGATCCGCCGGGCGAGGGCGAAGTCCTGGTCAAGGTGGGCGGCGGCGGCCTCTGCCACTCCGACCTGTCGCTGATCAACGGCGACCGGCCGCGTCCCGTGCCGATCGTGCTGGGCCATGAGGGCTCCGGCGAAATCGTCGAGGTGGG
The DNA here is from genome assembly GCA_021732965.1 of Reyranella sp. Taxonomy (GTDB): domain Bacteria; phylum Pseudomonadota; class Alphaproteobacteria; order Reyranellales; family Reyranellaceae; genus Reyranella. Next base: position 817 of record JAKFVZ010000468.1, on the reverse strand, counting down.
CGCGGGCGTGCACGACGTGAAGGTCGGCGACCATGTCTGCTTCACCTTCAACGTGAGCTGCGGCCGCTGCCGGCGCTGCCTCGAAGGCCGTCCCTATATCTGCGAGCGTTCGATAAGCCCCCGCGCGGCGGGCCAGCTCCTCTCCGGTCATCACCGTCTGCACATGGACGGCAAGCCGGTGAACCATCATTCGGGCGTCTCCTGCTACGCCGAATATGCCGTGGTCGACCGCGGCTCGATCGTGGTGATCGACCGCAGCCTGCCGCTCGACGTGGCCGCCTTGTTCGGCTGCGCCGTCGTCACCGGCGTCGGCGCCGTAGTGAATACCGCGCAGATCCAACCCGGCAGCAGTGTCGCGGTGGTGGGCCTGGGCGGCGTCGGACTGTCCGGCCTCATGGGCGCGGTGCTGGCCGGTGCCGGCAACATCATCGCCATCGATATTTCCGACGAGAAGCTCGGTCTCGCCCGTCAGCTCGGCGCTACCCATACCGTCAACGCCAAGGATGCCGACCACATCACGCAGGTGCGCGATCTTACCAACGGCGGCGTCGACTATGCCTTCGATTTCGCCGGCACCATCAAGGCGATGGAGACGGCCTACCTCTCGACGCGCTGGGGCGGCACGACGATCACGGCCGGCCTGTCGCCGATCAGCGCCGACTTCGCGTTCAAGCAGAGCGGGCTCGTCAGCGAGGAGAAGACCATCAAGGGCTCCTACATGGGAAGCTGCGTGCCGGTACGCGACATCCCGCGCTTCATTGCGCTCTATCAGCAGGGCAAGCTTCCGGTCGACCGCATGGTCAGCCAGCGCGTAGGC
>JAKFVZ010000470.1 GCA_021732965.1 Reyranella sp. | reverse complement strand
AACGGTTGGACACCACGTCGTAGCCGAACGAATGGACGTTCGGGATGTCGTAGGGCGCGAAGGCGCAGCCGGCGGCTCCGCGAATCGGCGAGCCCGGCAGCGCGCCGGCCTGCAGGCAGAAGGTGCCCTGAGCCGCCACCAGCTTGCCGTCCTTTGTCGCGCCCAGCTTGACCGTGCTGTAGGAGCCCGAGGTCGGGCCCGAGGCATGGAACACCTCGCCGCGCGTCATCGTCATCTTCACCGGACGGCCGGACTTCTTCGCCAGGATCAGGGCCAGCGGCTCGAGGTAGATGATGGTCTTGCCGCCGAAGCCGCCGCCGATCTCGGCGGGGATGGCGCGGATGTCGTTCTGCGGGAGGCCCGTCAGATAGGCACACATGGCGCGGACCATGAACTGGCCCTGGCTGGAGCTCCAGATCGTGGCCTTGCCGTCGGAGACGCTGACCAGGCAGGCGTGCGGCTCGATATAGCCCTGGTGGACCGGCTGGGTGCGGAAGCTGCGCTCGATGACGACGTCGGCCTTGGCGAAGCCCTCGCCGACATCACCCAGCTTGTGCTCCAGCGTGCCGGCGATGTTCGACGGCTTGTCGTTGAACTTGATGAAGTCGTGCAGGACCGGCGCGTCGGGCTTCATCGCCTCCTCGACGTCGATCACGAACGGCAGCACCTCGTACTCGACCTCGATCAGCTTGCAGGCTTCCGCCGCGATCTTCTCGGTGGTCGCCGCGACCGCCGCCACAGGGTGACCGGCGAACAGCGCCTTCTCGCGCGCCATGACGTTGCGGCACATCCAGCGCATGTCCTGGATGCCCAGCATGACGGACTTATCGAGCGGGAAGTTCACGATGTCCTTGGCCGTCATCACGGCCTTCACGCCGGGATGGGCTTCGGCCTTGCTGGTGTCGATCGACTTGATGCGCGCGTGTGGGTGCGGGCTGCGCAACACCTTGCCCCAGATCATGCCGGGCATCGTCGTATCGGCGGCGTAGGCGGCGCGGCCGGTCACCTTGTCGGCGCCGTCGGGACGGATCGTGCGCTTGCCGATCCACTTGTTGTCGTTGGCGGTGTCGGGGGTCTCGGTGCTCCCAGTCGTGCTCATCGTGCGGCCCTCATGTCGGCGGCGGTATCCATCACGGCGCGGATGATCTTGTCGTAACCGGTGCAGCGGCACAGGTTGCCGGCCAGCCAGAAGCGGACTTCGTGCTCGGTCGGATCGGGGTTGCGCTCGAGCAGCGCCTTTGCGGCCATCAGGACACCCGGCGTGCAGATGCCGCACTGGAGCGCCGCCGACTCGAGGAACTTTTGCTGCAGCGGATGCAGCTCCTCGCCGGCCATGCCTTCGATGGTGCCGATCTTCTGGCCCTCGGCCTCGGCCGCCAGCATCAGGCAGGAACAGACGATCCGTCCGTTCAGGGTGACGGTGCAGGCGCCGCAGTCGCCGGTGCCGCAGCCTTCCTTGGCGCCGGTCAGGCCGAGCGGTCCGCGCAGCACGTCGAGCATGCTCTGCTCGGCGTCGCACAGGAACTCCTGCGGCTCGCCGTTGATCGTGGTGGAAACGTGAAGCTTGGCCATGGTCCTACTTTCCTCCCGCGCGTTCGGCGGCAATGAGTGCGGTGCGCTTCAGCAGGACGCCGGCGACCTTGGTGCGATAGGCGATGGTGCCGCGCTTGTCGTCGATCGGACGGCAGGCGGCGCTGCACGCTGCGGCAGCCTTGGCGAGCGCCGCTTCATCGAGCTTCGAGCCGATGAGCGCCTTGGCGGCATCCTCGACGAGGAGCACCGTCGGTGCGACCGCACCCAGTCCGACACGGGCCGCGGTACAGGTTCCCTTGTCCAGCGTCAGGCTGACGCCGCAGCCGACAACGGCGATGTCCATCTCGGTGCGCGGGATCATGCGCAGGTAGGCGTCGCTCGATCCCTTGGCCCGCGCCGGCAGGTTGAAGCAAACGACGATCTCGCCGGCTTCGAGGTTGAGGCGGCCCGGTCCCTTCGGCACCTTCTCGACCGCAAGCTCGCGGCGGCCGTTCGGCCCCTGGATCGTGACAGTGGCTCCCGCCGCGACCATGGCCGGCACGCTGTCGCCGGCCGGCGAGCCGTTGCACAGGTTGCCGCCCGCCGTGGCCCGTCCCTGCACCTGGGTGGAGCCGATCAGGTTGGCGGCCTCGACGACGCCCGGCCAGACCTTGCTGAGCTTCGGATGCTCACGGAGCACCATCCCGGAAACGGCCGCGCCAACGCGGAAGCCCCCGTCCTTGGTTTCCTCGATCGCGGTCAGCTCGCCGATCTTCTTGATGTCGATGATCGTGCCCGGCGAGACCACGCCGTTGCGCATCTGGACCAGAAGGTCGGTGCCACCAGCCAGGATCCGGGCCGAGCCCGCCGCGGCGGCAAACGCCCGAATCGCCTCGTCCAGCGTCTTCGGCGCTATGTATTGGACATCCATTGTAGTTACCCCTTCATCCCGTCGGCGGCTGCGCTGCAGCTCGTTATTCGGCTTTATTGGAAACAAGCCTAGGGCAGCAGGTCGGTCGCGGGCAAGGCGCGTCTCGGCCACCGGCCGCGATGCGGCCCCGATGGGCACCTTCGACGCCGCCGACCGGCTACCGCTGGGGCTTGCGACGCCCCTCGAAGGGGTTCTTGGGCTTGCGCATGCTGAGCCGGATCGGCACGCCCGGCATATCGAAGTCGTCGCGCAGGCGGTTCGTCAGGAACCGCAGATAGTCATTGCCCAGTTCCTGCGGCTGGCTGACCGACAGGATGAAGGTCGGCGGCCGGCGCTTGATCTGGGTCATGAAGCGCAGCCGGATGCGCCGGCCATTGCTGGCCAGCGGGGGCGGATGGAGGGTCTCCATCTCGCGCAGCCACCGGTTGAGCTTGGGGGTCGTGACCCGCTTGTTCCAGATTTCGTAGGTCTCGAATACCTTTGGCAGCAGCCGGTCGACGCCGCGGCCGGTCAGCGCCGAGAAGCCGACGATGGCCACGTCCTTGACCTGCGCAAACGACATTTCGAGGCGATCGCGCAGCTTGCGCCACTGCTTCGCGGAGCCCGACTGGTCGTCGGCCAGGAGGTCGGTCTTGTTGACTGCGATGACGAGCGCCCGGCCCTCCTCGATCACCCAGCCGGCGATGTTGAGGTCCTGCTTCTCGGCCATGTCGGCTGCGTCGAGCACGACCACCACCACGTCGGCGAGCCGGATCGTGTCGAGCGAATCGGCCACCGAAGCGGCCTCGAGTTTGGCCTCGATCCGGCTGCGGCGGCGCATTCCCGCCGTGTCGACCAGACGCACCGGACGGCCTTTCCACTCCCATTCGACGCGAATCGAGTCGCGCGTGATGCCGGCCTCGGGTCCGGTGAGGACACGCTCCTCCCCGACCAGCCGGTTCAGCAGAGTCGACTTGCCGACATTGGGGCGGCCGACGATGGCCAGCAGCAGCGGCCGGCCTTCCGGCACGTCGGCAAGATCGGGGTCCACCGCCTCGGCATCCGCCACCTCGTCCTCGTCGGGCATCGGCTCGACGTGACGGCCCAGAGCCTCGTGGAGGTCACTCAATCCTTCGCCATGCTCGGCCGAGACCGGGATCGGCTCGCCCAGCCCGAGACCGTGCGCCTCGGCCAGCCCCTGCTGCCCGGCACGTCCCT
>JAKFVZ010000331.1 GCA_021732965.1 Reyranella sp. | reverse complement strand
ACGTCCTTGAGGGTCGTCTCGCTGATCGCCATCGTGCCCGACAGCGAATGAAGGACGCCGACCTTGATCGTGTCCCCTGCCTGAGCGAACGCGCTGGTCGCGGCGCTGGCCACGAGGCCGGCGGCGACGAGACCCGTCCGCATGAGTGTTCCCAATTTCATCCCGCTCTCCTTGAACTTCGACGGTTCTCCCCGCCGAAAATCAAGGAAAGCGAGAATCGTGCCAAACCGGCCGATGCCCTTGGGGACGGGATTAATGGGCGATCAGCACCAGCGCGCCGCCGGCCATGACCGCGCCGCCCAGGGCGCGGATCGCGACGTCGCCGAGCGAGCGCCGTGCAACCCAGCCGAGTCCCAGTCCGGCCGCGTGCAACAGAGCCGTCGCTGCCACGAAGCCCAAGATGTAGAGGCCGGTCCCACTGGTCGGCGCTTCGATAGCGTGGGCATACCCATGGAACACTGCAAAAAGTCCAACGACGGCCATGGCCGCCACGGACGGAAGACGCACCGCAGCCACGATGAGGGCGCCGAGGACCAATACAGACCCGACGATGACCGCCTCCGCAGCAGGCAGTTTTATGCCCGCGAATCCGGCAGCTGCCCCGACAAGCATCATTGCGATGAAAGAAGCCGGCACGAGGTATGCGGCGGCCGGCCGTTTCACCGCGAGTATCGAGGCCCAAAGGCCGACACCGACCATCGCCAGCAAATGATCCAGTCCGGTGAAGGGATGAGCAAATCCGGACGTTTCGTGGCCCGAGTGAGCCAGCACCGGGGTCGCCAGCATGATGAGCGGGGCCGCCAGTCGAATGGATCGAATGTTCATGGGATTCTCCTGTTACCGGGGATTCAGCCCAGCCGCGCCGGCAGGCCGCCCTGCCGGACGATGAAGGCCGCGATGTCTTCCAGGCCCTTGTTCTCCTTGAGATTGGAGAAGATGAAAGGCCGCTGGCCACGCATCCTGCGCGCGTCGCGGTCCATGACGCCCAGGTCGGCGCCGACCAGCGGCGCCAGGTCGATCTTGTTGATGACCAACAGGTCGGACCGGGTGATGCCGGGCCCGCCCTTGCGCGGAATCTTCTCTCCCGCCGAGACGTCGATGACGTAGATCGTGAGATCGGCCAGTTCGGGCGAGAAGGTCGCCGCCAGATTGTCGCCGCCCGACTCGACGAAGATGACCTCGAGGTCAGGCCACTTGCGCACGATATCGGACACCGCGGCCAGATTGATCGAGGCGTCCTCGCGGATCGCCGTGTGCGGACAACCACCGGTCTCGACGCCGACGATGCGCTCGGGCTCCAAGGCACCGGCGCGAGTCAGGAACTCGGCATCTTCCTTGGTGTAGATGTCGTTGGTGACAACGGCGATGTCGTAGGTCTCGCGCATGCGCTTGCACAGGCGCTCGACCAGGGCGGTCTTGCCCGATCCGACGGGGCCGCCGACCCCCACTCTCAGCGGACCACGAGCGTTCATCTGTCCAGTTCTCCGGCCACCAGGGCGATGTATCCGACGCCCAGCAGAAGGCAGTAGGGCGAATAGTATTTCCGGTTGCGCGTGGCAAACGGCTCGATCGTGAAGTGCGCCTTCCAGCGCGCACTGAAACCGGCGATGCCGCGCGCCATGAAGATGCCGGCGATCGCGTAGGTGCCGGCCAGCACCACGGGCTCATGGATCCGGCCCATCACATACCAGGGCCACAGCGCCATCGCAGCGAGCGCCAGCGCGACCAGAAAGCACTGCCAGGCGGGCGGCATGCGGCGGCGTCCGTCGCCCACGACGCTGCGCGCCAGGGCCTCCTCGCTGGCTTCCGGCCAATGGCTGCCGAAACCCCATAATGCGTGGATGGCGGCAACAGCGCCGACGCCGATCGTCAGGAGTAGAGCCATCAAGGCTGTCATGAACGGAAAAGCCGCGTGTATTGGGTTTCGTGGCGAAGCGAGCACCAGTCGAGGAGCGGCGTCGCCGTCCCGACCTCGTCCAGCGACTCGACCCCGAGGGCCGTCCGGGTAGCGTCATGCACCGCCGCCTCGAGGGCCGCCAGCGCAATCTGGCCATCGGTCTGGCCGAGCGGCACGGCCCGCAGCGCCGCCGAAATGAGATTCGCGGTGAAGGCATGGAGATAGCCTGCCAGCGCCTGCTCGAGCGCGATGCCATGGGCCGAGGCGGCCAGCGCCACGGCAACCGGCAAGGCCAGTTCGCCCTCCAGTCGCTGGTGGACCTCGTCGAGAACCGCATGCGGCCAAGCGGTGCGCGTGATCGACAGGAACGAGCCGCCCTGCTGCCGCGATTCCAGCGCCATCTCGGAAGTACCGCGCCAGGCGGTCGCGCGCTCGGCAATGGCGTCGAACGCGGACCAGTCTCCCGCGGTCGCCGCGCGCCAGCTCGCGGCGAACAGAGCACCGTCGACCGCGCCGGTCCCGCGCCTCAGCACGCTGTCGAGCCAGGCGACCAGCGAGGCGCGATCTTTGATCAGTCCTTCTTCGACAGCGGTTTCCAGGCCGTGGCTATAGCTGAAAGCGCCGATCGGATAGGCCGGCGAGAGCCAGGCGAGCAGCCGGTAAAGCGGGTCGCCCCCAGCGGCGCTAGTCATGACGCTCCGCATGCAGCTCGCCATGGCGATGACCGGTATCGTGATTGTGCTGGCCGTAGGCGCCACCTTCCGGATCGAACGGCACGCGCACCTTGCGCACGTCGGCGCCCAGCCCCTTCAGCATGTCGACGATGACGTGGTCGTCGCGGATCAGGATACGATCGCTGTCGATCTGGGTCGGCAGATGGCGGTTGCCGAGGTGCCAAGCGAGCCGCGCGAACGACGCAGCGTCGCGGCCTCGGACTTCAACAAGATCCTCGTCCGCTGCCTTCACCTCGACGAACCCGCCCTCCTCCAGTTTCAGCCCGTCGCCTTCGTGCAGCACCACCGGCTCGACCAGGTCGAGGAGGAAGTCGAGGCCGTCATCGCCCAGCATGCGCAGGCGCCGGCGGTAGCGATCGTCGAACAGAAGGGTGACGGTGTCGGTGCGCTCTGCGACCGGCCAGCGACCGGCGCGAACGACTTCGATGGCGCGCTTCATGGGCTGGGAGCGCGGCACTCCAGTGCCGCTCTTCCTCTGGTCGATACGATGAACATGAGCGCCACTGGAGTGGCGCGCTCCCCGCGAATAATCATGATCAGAACAGGAAGTAGCGTTGCGCCATGGGAAGCGACGTGGCGGGCTCGCAGGTCAGCAGCTCGCCATCGGCCCGCACTTCGTAGGTCTCGGGATCGACCTCGATCTTCGGACAGGTCGAGTTGTGCACCATGTTCTTCTTGCCGATCTTGCGCGTGCCCTTCACCGGCAGCAGCGGACGGCTCAAACCCCATTTCTTGGCGACGCCCTTGGTGATGGAGGCCTGCGAGACGAACAGCACCGGACTCGTCACCAGCGCTCGGCCGAACGCGCCGAACATCGGCCGGTAGTGCACGGGCTGCGGCGTCGGGATCGAGGCGTTGGGATCGCCCATCGGGGCGGCGATGATCGAGCCGCCGATCAGCACCATGTCGGGCTTGGCGCCGAAGAAGGCCGGCGACCACATGACCAGGTCGGCGCGCTTGCCGACCTCGACCGAACCGACATGCTTGGCGATGCCGTGGGTGATGGCGGGATTGATCG
>JAKFVZ010000205.1 GCA_021732965.1 Reyranella sp. | reverse complement strand
TACAAGACGACGACCTTCAACTTCGCCGTCCACCGCCAGCCCGACCAGTACCGCATGATCGTCGATTGCAAGGGCGCGCAGGATCCGGTGTGATGTGTCTGTCGCCTCCCCATTCAGATGGGGAGGTGGCCCGCAGGGCCGGAGGGGTCATGACCCCATCGCCTCCGTAAGACGGAGGCACTTCCCCATTTGAATGGGGAAGAGGCTCAAGAGTTACGTCCTCGTAACGTCTTGTGCCGCTTGTGCGATCTGCCTAAGTGACGTTGCGCCCGGCGGGGACGACCCCGCCTTCGAGGGGCAAGTGTCGGGACGACCCGGCTTCTTGCAAAGGGTGCGTCCCATGGCTTGGTTCATTCTTCTGATTGCCGGTCTCTGCGAGATCGGCTGGGCGATCGGCCTCAAATACACCGACGGCTTCACGCGGCTGGTGCCATCGGTCCTCACCGGTGCGGCGATGGTCGTGAGCGTGGTCCTGCTCGGCATCGCGCTCAAGACGCTGCCGGTCGGAACCGGCTACGCGGTGTGGACCGGCATCGGCGCCGTCGGCACGGCAATCCTCGGCATCTTTCTGTTCGGCGAAGCGACCGACCTGCCGCGCCTCGCCTCGATCGGCCTGATCGTGGCGGGGATCATCGGCCTGAAGCTCACCAGCGCGGCTTGAGCCTCAGACGACTTCGCTTTTCGCGAAGTTGCCGTAGCTGCGGTCCGGCGTGCCGCGGAACAGCGACATGTGCGTGTGGGTGGCGACGAACGGATCGCCCACCGCCTTGCGTCCCATCACGGTCGTCGTGCGGCCCGGCCGGTCGAAGCGGTCGCCGTTGGGGTGGAAGCCGTAGGACTGCCACACGCCCATGCCGACGGCGGTCAGCCGGTCGGCCGAGACGATGGCCTCGATCTTCGACAGGTCGTAGCGGAACTCGCGGATCGTGCCCCAGACGTTGCGCCACTGCTTCTGCTCGGCCAGCTCGCGGCCATGCATGAAGTCGGTGAAGGTGCCGAACGCGATCATGTCGTCGGCGAAGATCGGTCGCGCGCCCTCGTAGTCGACGGCGCGGCAATGCTTCGACAGCGTGTCGAACCACTGGCGCACGGCGGCGAGGTCCTCGGCGGTGACGGGGGTACGAAGGTTCATCTCAAGTCTCTCCTAAAGTCCGAAACGCTGCCACTGCGCCCGCTCTTCCAGGGCAGCGAGCGTGGCCGGTCCGATCATGTCGATGCCGCCGCCGAGCCCGCCTTGCAGGCCGAAGCGCGACAGCAGGCGGCGGCGCGGACCGATGACGGGCAGGCGCACCTTGTCGCCGTATCGTTGTTGCAAGGTCGCGCGCAACTCGCCGAAACCGTCGACCAGCCCGTATTCGAGGCCGCGCCGCGCCGTCCAGAACTCGCCGGTGAACAGGGTATTCTCGTCGCCTTTGAGGAGCCTGCCGCGCCGCTCGCGGACCCAGTCCTTGAAGCCGTCGTGGATCTCCGCCTGGAGGCGCTTGAGACGCACGACATCCTCCGGCTGCTCCGGGCGAAAGGGATCGAGCATCGACTTGTTCTCGCCCGACGTATGGACGCGACGCTCAACGCCGATGCGCGCCATGAGGTCCTGGAACCCGAAGCCGGAACTGATGACGCCGATCGAGCCCACGATCGAGCTGGGATCGGCGATGATCTCGTCGGCGGCGCAGGCCAGCCAGTAGCCGCCGGAGGCGGCCACGTCCTCGACGAAGGCGATGACGGGCAGGCCCTTTTCGCGGGCGTGCAGCCGGATGCGCTGCGCGATCAGCGCCGACTGGACGGGCGAACCGCCGGGCGAGTTGAGAGCCAGCGCGACGGCGTTGGCGCCGCGGGTCTCGAAGGCACGCTTCAGCAACGGCGCGACCGATTCGATCGACAGGCTACGGCCGCCGAGCAGGCCGCCATTGGCAATGACGCCGGAGAGGCGAACGACGGGCACGATGGGCCCGCGGCGAAAACGATTCCTGATCCAATCCAACATGCCGGGCACTGTCGCGGCGACGCTCCTAGAAGGCAAGCGGCTGGCCGTGGCGCAGGATCGCCTCGGCCTCGTCCGTATAGCCGCCGTCCGGTCGATGCAGCACAAGCGGCTCGGCCTCCCGGCGCTGCAAATCGTTCGCACGCCGGGCGCGGACCACGACGCGCGCGGCCGGCGGCAGTCGCTTCACGGTGACGTCGCCCCAACCCAGGCGGGCGAGGATTGCGACGATCTCTTCCAGCCGATCGCTTCGATGAATGGCGAGCAGGGTCCCTGCGGGTTTAAGTGCCCCGGCCGCCACGGTCAGCCAACGTACGAGGTCGGCGCTCGATTCCACCGTCGCCAGCGCCTTGCTGCGAACAGGCGAGGGATCCGCGACGGCCGCCGCCAGATAGGGAGGGTTGGTCGTGACATGGTCGAACAGGCCAAGGTCGGACGGAAGAGGTTTGGCCAGATCGTGAACGAGCGTTCTTACGCGATCCCCGGCATGGTTGAGTGCAACATTGCGCTCGGCCAATGCGGCCAGCTCAGGCTGCAATTCGATGCCGGTCACATGACAGTCCGGCACGCGCGCCGCGATGCAAAGGCCTACGGCGCCGACGCCGGCACCCAGATCGAGCACGCTTTCGCCGCTTGCGACTTCGGCGGCGGCCGCGAGCAGGACGGCGTCCACGGCAATCCGGTATCCGCGTCGGGGCTGCAAGAGCTTGACGCGGCCGCCCATTACGGTGTTTTCGGTCGGCGCGGATTCCATGCTACTCATCTGCTTCGATAACATGTCGCAATAACAGGCTTCATCGGAGAGTTGGTCTCCCCTCATGGCAACCGTCGTCTCCCTCGAAGGCAAGCGCAAGTCGCCCAGTCTCGAACCGCTGCTCGGGCTCTGCGCCAACGATATGGCGCGGGTCGATCGCGAGATCGTCGTGCGCATGCGCTCGCCGGTCGCGCTGATTCCCGAACTCGCCAATCATCTGGTCGGTGCGGGCGGGAAGCGCATGCGTCCGTTGCTGACGGTCGCGGCGGCGCGGCTGTGCGGCTACGGCGAGGACAGCGATCGTCACATCAAGCTCGCGACCTGCGTCGAATTCATCCATTCCGCCACGCTGCTGCACGACGATGTCGTCGATGTGAGCGCGCTGCGCCGCGGCAAGCCCACCGCCAACACGGTGTATGGCGACAAGGCCTCGGTGCTGGTCGGCGATTTCCTGTTCACGCGCGCTTTCGAGCTGATGGTCGAGGTCGGTTCGCTCGATGTCCTCGGCGTGCTGTCGAATGCCTCCTCGACGATCGCCGAGGGCGAGGTGCTGCAGCTCGTCAGCCAGCGCGACATCAGCACGCCCGAGGCGACCTATCTCGAGATCATCAAGGCCAAGACCGCCAAGCTCTTTGCCGCCGCGGCCGAGGTCGGCGCGATGGTGGCCGGCCGCAATGGCCCGGAGCGCGTGGCGCTGCAGAGCTTCGGCATGAATCTCGGCATCGCCTTCCAGCTCGTCGACGATGCGCTCGACTATTCCGGCCGCGAGGCCAAGCTCGGCAAGTCGGTCGGTGACGATTTTCGCGAAGGCAAGATCACCCTGCCGGTGATCCTGGCCTTCCTGCGCGGCGGCGCCGTCGATCGCGAATTCTGGAAGCGCACTATCGAGAAGCTCGACCAGCGCCCCTGCGATCTCGAACA
>JAKFVZ010000767.1 GCA_021732965.1 Reyranella sp. | reverse complement strand
CGCGAGGTAGACCGCGATCGGGCCGAAATCGGCGCCGCTGCCCCAGCGGCGGGCCGGGATGCGCGGCAGGACGTTGCCGGCGAACTTCGGGTTGGCCACGGCGTTGGCGGTCATCTCGGTCTCGATCCAGCCGGGCAGGATCGAGTTCACCGTGATCTTGTAGCGTGCCAGTTCGACGGCCAGCGCCCGCACCATCGCGGTGACGCCGCCCTTGCTGGCGCCGTAGTGGCTGGAACGGGCCGCGCCCTCGATGGCGGCGGTGCTGGCCATCGCCACCAGCGAGCCGCCCTGGCCGCGCTCGACCATGTGCTTGGCGGCTGCACGGAACGTGAAGAAAACGCCGTCGAGGTTGATCTGCAGGACGCGGCGCCATTCGGCGTAGTCCATCTCGAGGATCGAGCCCTTGCCGCGGCCCGAGACGCCGGCATTGGCGACGCAGTTGTCGACGTGGCCCATCACCTTCACCGTCTCGGCGAAGGCGTCCGCGACCTGCTTCTCGTCGCCGACATCGACGATCTGGGCGTGGACCTTGCCGCCATGCTTCCTGAGCTGCTCGACGGCCGCGTCGTTCTTCTCCTTGCGCGTTCCCCAGATGCAGACGCCCGCGCCGGCCTGGGCCATCGCGTCGGCCATGCCGAGGCCGATGCCGCCGTTGCCGCCGGTCACCAGCGCCACCTTGCCCGTCAGATCGAAGCCCTTGTAGGCCATGAGTCTCTCCCAAACGAAAACCGGGCGGGATCAAACCCCGCCCGGTCCACAGCGTCAATCTGACGAGAGGTCAGTTCAGCCGGTCCGTTTCGACCAGCACAATCTCCGCGTCCTCGAGTGCCACGATCTCGATCTCGTCCTGGTCGACGATCGCCACACCGTCGCGGGCATTGGCCGTCACGACCTTGCCGTCGCTACCGCGGACCTCGATCCGGCCCTTGGCCGGCACGAGATAGGCGGGCTTGCCGTTCAGCTTCTGGCGGGTCGACTGCCCCGCCTTCACCGTGCCGGCCATCAGCGAGCCGTCGGCGTAGAGCGGGATCGCCCCGTCGTCGCCGCGCCCGGAGGCCAGCGGCACCAGCCTGCCGTCGCGCGCGTCGGCGGGGAACTGCACCGTCTCCCAGCGTGCCGGCACGCCCTGCTTGTTGGGCAGGATCCAGATCTGGAACAGCTCGGTCTCGGCCTGCTCCATGTTGTACTCCGCGTGCTGGATGCCGCTGCCCGCGCTCATCACCTGGATCTGGCCCGCCTCGGTCCGGCCCTCGTTGCCGAGATGGTCCTTGTGGGTGATCGCGCCCTTGATGACGTAGGTCACGATTTCCATGTCGCGGTGAGGATGCGGCGGGAAGCCCGACTGCGGCGCGATCCGGTCGTTGTTCCAGACGCGCAGCGCGCCCCAGTGGACACGGTCCTGATTGCGGTAGTCCGCGAAGCTGAAGTGGAAGTTGGCCTTGAGCCAGCCGTGGTCCGACTTGCCCAATTTATCGAAGGGTCTGAGCTCGATCATGGTGTTCTCCTTGTTGCCCCCAAAATGGCCTTACAAGGAATGCGATCAAGTTTCGGGTTGGTAACGGGGCTGAGCGAAGCTCAGCCCCGCAAACGCCGGATGGGATCAGACCCATCCCAGGTCCGGGCACGCTCCCGGACGTACTCGAAGAACCGGCCCTTGTTGCCGCTGATGTCGGAGATCTCGACGACGGTGCCGGCGTGGGGATCGGCCGGGGCGCCGGTGTCGAAGTAGGCGAAGCGGCCCTGCTCGCCGCCGATCTGGCCTTCGTGACCGATCGTGTAACCGAGGCCCAGCGCGCGGTCGTAGAGCGCCTGGTAGTCGGTCGACCAGAAGGCGAGGTGCTGAAGTCCCTCGCGGCCGGAATCGAGGAACTCCTTGTACATCGAGGGCGCGTCGTTGCGCTGCTGGATCAGCTCGATCTGCAGGTCGCCGGCATTGGCCAGCGCGATGCTGAGTTCGAGGGCCGAGTCCTGGCCGCGATGGCGGAACCAGTCGGTCTTCACGCGATCGATGTAGAACCAGGGCCCGACCTGGAGGACGTCGATCCAGTGTGCCATCGCCGCCTCGATGTCGCGCACGACGTAGCCGTTCTGACGGACGGGGCCGAAGAGCCGGCTCATTCTGCGGCCGCCTGTTCGCGGACGGCCGACGTACCGAAGGTAAAGCCGCGATAGTTGTCGGCCACGATCTCCTTGCAGGTCGTGCGATAGCCTTCGCCGATATACGGCATGAAGACGCGCGGCTTTCCGGGAATGTTGACGCCCAGGTACCAGGAGTTTGCCTTGGGAAAGAGCGTGCGGTCGGCGACTTCGGCGACATGCTCGACCCAATCGTCCTGCGCCTGACGTTCGGGCTCGATCGTGCCGAGGCCGCGCCGGCGCATATGGGTCAGGCACTCGGCGATCCAGTCGACGTGATACTCGCAATTGGTGATCACGTTGCCGATCACCGACGGGCTGCCGGGGCCGGTGATCGCGAACAGGTTGGGGAAGCCCACCGTGGCCAGGCCGAGATAGGCCTTGGGCCCTTCCGACCAGGCGTCCTTCAGCGTGACGCCCTTGCGCCCACGGATGTCGACCGCGAGCAGGGCGCCGGTCACCGCATCGAAGCCGGTGGCGAAGACCAGGGCATCGAGCTCGAAGTGCCGCGTCGCCGTGTCGACGGCATCCGCCGTGATCTTCTCGATCGGCTCCTCGCGCAGGTTCACCAACTCGACGTTCGAACGGTTGTAGGTGTCGAAGTAGTCGGTATCGACGCACAGCCGCTTCACGCCGAACGGATATCCCTCGGGCGAGAGCGCGGCGGCCGTCTTCGGATCCTTCACCGCCTCGCGGATCTTCTGGCGCACGAAGTCGGCGGCGACATCGTTGACGCCGGGATGGACCAGGATGTTGGGAAAGGCCTTCAGGAAGCCGCCGCTGCCGCCCTCGTTCCAGAGCTTCTCATAGTGCTTCCACTGCACGTCGCGCGGCGGCACTTCGGCGGCGAAGGCGGTCGGCGGCACGCGCCCGAAGTCGGACTGTTCGAGGCTGGCGAGATAGGCCTCCAGGCCGGCGTCGAAGCTCTTGTGGTCCTCGTCGGTCAGCGGGCGGTTGCGGGCCGGCACCGAGAAGTTGGGCGTGCGCTGGAATACGACGAGCTGTTTCGCGGCCTTGGCGATCATCGGGATCGCCTGGATGCCCGACGATCCCGTCCCGATGATGCCGACCCTCTTGCCCTCGAAGCTCACCGTCTCCTGCGGCCAGCGGGCGGTGTGATAGATCGCGCCCTCGAAGTCGGCGACGCCGGGAATGTCGGGCGTGTTGGGCACCGACAGGCCACCGGTCGCCATGACGACGAAGCGGGCGACAAAGCGGCCGCCGCGATCGGTCTCGACGATCCAGCGTTCGTTCTCCTCGTCGAAGGTCGCGCGGGCGACTTTCGTGTCGAACTGGATCAGCTTGCGCAGGTCGAGGCGGTCGGCCGCGAACCGGGCGTAGCTCAGGATCTCTGCCTGCCCGGCGTAGCGGTTGGTCCAGCGCCATTCGCGGCGCAGCTCCGGCGACCAGCTGTACGAATAGAACAGGCTCGGCACGTCGCAGCGCGCGCCGGGATAGCGGTTCCAGTACCAGGTCCCGCCCACGTCCGGCGCTGCCTCGAGGCCTCGAACCGACAGGCCGATCTCGCGCA
>JAKFVZ010000554.1 GCA_021732965.1 Reyranella sp. | reverse complement strand
CCAGATCCGCACCGTCGCGATGCCGTCGGCCGGTCCGTCGACCAGGCCCATGCCCAGCGCACACGCGCCGACCGCGGCGCTGAGGTTGCCGCAATTGCCCGACCAGTCGATGACCGGCGCGTCGATCGCCACCTGGCAGAAGCGATAGTCGACGTCGCAGCCCTCACGCCCGGATTTAGACAGGATCACGACCTTGCTGGTGCTCGAGGTCGCCCCGCCCATCCCGTCTGTGTGCTTGCCGTAGCGGTCGGGGCTGCCGATCACCCGCAGCAGCAGCCGGTCGCGCGCCGCCGGATCGGACGGAAGGTCGTGGGCCTGGAAGAACACGCCCTTGCTGGTGCCGCCGCGCATGTAGACGGCAGGAATACGAAGCTGCTTCATCGCGCGATGTTCGCGCGAAATCAGCGACGCCGCCAGACCTGCAGGCGGGCGAACAGGAAGCGGTCGGCGATCAGGTGGAGCGCCTTCACCGCCGCTGACGTAAGCACGATCACGACGCAGAGCGCCGCCGCCGCCGCGGTCGTACCGGCCTCCTCGATGTTCACCGCCGCCACCGAGGCGAGCTTGGTGTCGGGCGCATAGAGGAAGATCACCGACGAGACCGTCGTCATGGCGTTGACGAACAGGTAAATGGCGATGTCGAGGATGGCCGGCAGGCAGATCGGCGCGGTGACGCGCATGAATGTCCGCCAGATCGGCACCTTGAGCGAGGCCGACACCGACTCAAACTCCGGGTCGATCTGCTTCAGCGCCGTCGCCGCGGTGAGATGGCCCACCGTGTAGAAGTGCGCCACGGTGTTCAGCACCAGGATGCCCATGGTGGCGTACAGGAAGTTGAGCGGGTTGTTGGGCGCATTGAAGAAGAAGATGTAGCCCAGTCCCAGCACGAGGCCGGGCACCGCCATCGGCAGGAAAGCAAGGAACTGCACGACGCCACGCATCGCCCCGAAGCCACGCGTCTTCTCGTTCAGCCAGGCGCCGGTGAACATCAGCACCGTCCCGAACACCGCCGCGCCCAGCGCCATGCGGATGGAGTTCCAGTAGGAGTCCCAGCCGTTGGCGTCGAACTTGGCGAAGTCGTAATTGTCGAGGGTGAGGCTGAGATTGTACGGCCAGTACTTGATCAGCGAGCCCCAGATCGCCATTCCGAGGATGGCGAGGATGGCTGCCGAGACCAGCAGACAGAACAGCGTGAAGAAGAGGTCTCGCGCGAACTTCGGCCGCGGCACCAGCGGGACGGCGCGCGCGGTGAGCAGCGCCACCTGCTTGCGTTGAACCAGCCGGTCGACCAGGAAGGCCAGCGCCGCCGGCGCCAGAAGCACCATGCCGACGACGGCGCCCATCGAGAAGTCCTGCTGGCCGATCACCTTCTTGTAGACGTCGGTGGCGAGCACGTTGAAGTTGCCGCCGATCACCTTGGCGATGCCGAAATCCGTGATGACCAGGGTGAAGACGACCAGAGCGGCGCTGATCAGGCCGTACTTGGCGCCCGGCAGGGTCACGGTGAAGAAGACGCGCCGCTTGGACGCGCCCAGCACGTCCGCCGCCTCGTAGAGACGCGCGTCGGCAGTGGCCAGCGCCGTCGTCAGGATCAGGGTCGCATGCGGGAAGCAGTAGAAGACCTGCGCGATCACGATGCCGTCGATGCCGTAGATCGAGCCGCCGCCCAGCAGCGCCTTGAAGAAGCCCTGGGTGCCGAACAGGTAGATCAGCGCCAGGCCCGGCAACAGCGACGGCGCAAAGATTGGGATCAGCGAGATGCCCTGGAACAGCCAGCGCATCGGCAGCACCGTCCGCGTCAGCGCATAGGCGTACAGGAAGGCGAGTGGCACGACGATCAGGGTGGTGATCGACGCGACCTGCAGGCTGTTGAGCGCCGACTGGAAGAGCGCCGGCGTCGAGAAATAGGAAACGTAGTTGGCCAGCCCGACGAACTTGCCATCGCGATCCTCGAAGCCCTTGGCGAGCAGCGCCCAGAGCGGCAGGCCGAGCATGACCAGCAACGCCCCGGCCAGCAGCACGACACCGGCGCGCATCATCACGTCGTCGCGCGACAGGCCGACCTTCAGTCCGGGAACGACCAGGCTCAAGCGAAGACCCTGAGCCGGTCTGGCGGCAGGGCGATGTCGAGCTTCGTACCGATGTCCACGCCGAGGTCGCGGATCAGGTTACTGGAGAAGTCGGCCATCACTGCGACGTCGGCCGCCGCCCGCGTCTTCAGGGTCGCCCGGCAGAAGGCACCGACGAAATCCAGCTCCGCCACCTCGACCGGCACGCGGTTGGCGATGTCGGCCGGCAGGTCTCGCACGCGCACGTCTTCGGGCCGGATGCAGAGGCTGACCTTCTGACCGGGCGCCAGCCCGTCCTGCACCGGGCAGGCGAAATCGACGCCGGCCACCCTGACCCTGTCCGCAGCCATCAGGGTCCCCGCCAGGAAGTTCATCGAGCCCACGAAGTCGGCCACGAAGGCCGTCGCGGGCCGGCGGTAGATCTCCTGTGGCGTGCCGACCTGCTCGATGGCGCCATGGTTCATGACCACGATGCGGTCGGCCATGGTCAGCGCCTCTTCCTGGTCATGGGTCACCATGATGGTCGTGACGCCGAGCGTCCGTTGCAGCGCCTTGATCTCGTGGCGCAGGCGCAAGCGGACGCGCGCATCCAGCGCCGACAGCGGCTCGTCGAGCAGCAGCAGGCCGGGCGAGGTCGCCAGCGCCCGCGCCAGCGCCACGCGCTGCTGCTGGCCGCCGGAGAGCTGGGCGGGATACTTGGGACCGGCATCTGGCAGTCCGACCAGTGCCAGCAGTTCGGCCACGCGCTTGCCGATCGCACCGCGGGCCTGACGCCGGCTCACCAGCCCGTATCCGACATTGTCGGCGACGCTGAGGTTGGGAAACAAGGCATAGGACTGGAAGACGATCCCGAAGTCCCGTTGCGCCGGCGGCAGCGCCGACACGTCCCGGCCCTTCTGGTGGATCGTGCCGGAGGTTTGCGGATCGAGGCCGGCGATCGCCCGCAGGAGAGTGGTCTTTCCGCAGCCCGAGGGGCCGAGGAAGCAGACGAACTCACCCTCGACGACGTCGAGCGAGACGTTGCCGAGGGCCGAGAAGTCACCGAACCGCTTGGAGAGGTTTCGAACTTCGAGATAATTGGTCATGGCAATCACTGTCATCCTGGGCGAAGCGAAGGATCCTTCGGCTTCGCCTCAGGATGACAACAAGGCATCGATACCGGGTGGCCTTACTTGGCCTTCGGCGCCGACTTGCCGTCGTAGCGCTTGGTCCACTCCGCGAGGATGCGATCGCGGTTCTTGGCCATCCATTCGACGTCGTTCTTCACCATCACCTTCTCGAGGTTCGGCGGATAGTTCGGCGGCGTGTTGGCGACACCCGGATAGGCGACGATCGGATAGGTCTTGGCGTAGAGCTCGTTGGCCTTCTTGGAAGCCGCCCAGTCGGCGAGCTTCTTGGCGGCGTCGAGGTTCTTGGTGCCCTTGACGATCGCCGTGACCTCGAGCTCCCAGCCCAGGCCTTCCTTCGGGATGACCAGTTCTAGCGGTGCGCCCTTGGTCTTCTCCGAGGCGCCGCGGGTGTCGAGACCGATGCCGATCAGGCGCTCGCCCTTGGCGGCCTGCACGCAGGGCGCCGAACCCGAGTGGATGTACTGGGCGATGTTCTGG
>JAKFVZ010000096.1 GCA_021732965.1 Reyranella sp. | reverse complement strand
GCCAAGCAGCGGTTCTTCTCCCACCTCATCACCTCGATGAAGACGCCGACCTTGATCGGGGCGATCGAGCGCGACCTTTTAGCCGGCCATGCTGCCGTCATACAAATCGTCTCCACCGGCGAGGCCTTGATGGAACGCCGGCTGGCCGACATCCCGACCGAGGACTGGAGTGACGTCCAGGTCGACATCACGCCGCGCGAATATGTGCTCGACTATCTAGCGCACAGTTTCCCGACCCAGCTCTTCGAGCCCTTCACGGACGGCGAGGGCAATCTCTCCTCGCGGCCGGTCTATCGCGGCGGCCAGCCGGTGCAGTGCCGGGATGCCGTCGAGCGCCGCGATCGCCTGATCGAGCGGCTGGCCTCGCTCGCGCCGGTCCAGGGCGCCCTCGACCAGATCGTGCAGCGCTTCGGCACCGACCTGGTCGCCGAGGTCACCGGCCGGTCGCGGCGGATCGTGCGCAAGGGGGACCGGCTTTGCGTCGAGAATCGCCCGGGCTCCGCCAATCTCGCGGAAGCGCAGGCCTTCATGGACGACGACAAGCGCATCCTGGTGTTTAGCGATGCTGGCGGCACGGGCCGCTCCTATCACGCGGACTTGGGCGCCCGGAATCAGCGCCTGCGGGTTCACTACCTGCTGGAGGCGGGCTGGAAGGCCGACACGGCGATCCAGGGGCTGGGGCGAAGCAATCGCACCAACCAGGCGCAACCGCCCCTGTTCCGGCCCATCGCCACCGACGTGAAGGCCGAGAAGCGCTTCCTGTCGACTATCGCGCGACGGCTCGACACCTTGGGCGCCATCACCAAGGGCCAGCGCCAGACGGGCGGGCAGGGCCTGTTCCGGGCCGACGACAATCTCGAATCTCCCTATGGCCGTGCCGCCTTGCGCCAGCTCTACCTCCTGTTGTTTGCCGGCAAAGTCGAGGGTTGCTCGCTGGAGGTTTTTCAAGCTGCCACCGGGCTGCACCTGACCGACCAGGACGGCAGCCTGCGTGAGGAGTTGCCGGCGATCACGACCTTCCTCAACCGGCTGCTGGCGCTCGCCATCGAGTTGCAGAACAAGCTATTCGGCGTCTTTGAGGGGCTGCTGCGAGCGAAGATCGAGGGGGCGCAGGCGTCCGGCACCTACGACGTCGGAGTCGAGACGCTGACCGCCGAGAGCCTGGTCGTGACCGACCGCCGCGCACTTTACGTCCATCCCGAAACGGGCGCAGAGACCCAGGTGTTCACCGTCCGCCGGCGCGAGCGCAATCGGCCGTTCACGCTCGCCGAGGCGCTGGATCGTGCGGATGACCCGCGTGCGGTCTTGCTAGTGAACGCCCACTCCGGTCGGGCGGCCGTGCAGGTGCCCGCGCCCAGCGTCATGCTGGACGATGGCGAGGTCGAACGCCGTGTCCGCCTGCTGCGGCCAATGGAGCGGACGGCGATGTCCTTGGCGGCGTTGGATCAGACTCACTGGGAACGGGCCGATCGTGTAGCCTTCACTGAAGCGTGGCAGCGGGAACTCGTCGAGATTCCGGCCTTTACCGACAGCGATCTCCACGTCGTCACGGGGCTGCTGCTGCCGATCTGGAAGCGGCTGCCGGATGATTCGATGCGGGTCTACCGCCTGCAGACGGACGCCGGCGAGCGCGTCATCGGCCGGCTGGTCTCGCCTGCCTGGGTGGCGCAGGCCGTCAGCGCCAATGGCGTGAGCATCACACCGGCGGATGCTTGGGCCGCCGTGCTTGACGGTCGAACCATCCTCGAGCTGCAGGACGGGTTCTCACTTCGCCGCGCCAGGGTGATGGGCCTGTTCCGGGTCGAACTCTGCGGGTTCACCGACGGGATGGTCGACCGGCTCAAGGCGATGGGGCTGATCTCCGAGATCATCGCCTGGAAGCTGCGCCTGTTCGTGCCGACCGGCGCCAATGGTCCCGAGATACTCGCCGGCCTGATGGAACGCCACCCGATCGTGCGCATCGCCGATCGGGCCGCAGCGTGAAGACGCCGTCATGTCGTCTCCTGCCGCCGATCTCGCCCGCCGCCTCGCGCGTAATGCCGAGGCGGTGTGCCGTCACTATCTCTCCAACGGTCATCGCGAGGGCCGCTACTGGCTGGTCGGCGATGTCAGCAACACGCGGGGCCGCAGCCTGTTCGTTCGCCTGAGCGGACCGGATCACGGCAAGGGCGCCGCCGGTAAATGGACCGATGCTGCAACGGGCGAGCATGGCGATCTTTTAGACCTCATCGCGCTCAATCGAGGTCTCGATCGCCTGCGCGACACCCTGGACGAGGCACGCGCGTTCCTGGCCTTGCCGCCAGACCAGCTCGGTCCACGGCAGGATCGTCTTCCCGCGGCGCGCGGTTCGCCTCAGTCCGCACGCCGTCTCTACGCCATGTCTCGGTCGATCACGGGCACGCTGGCGCAAACCTACTTGCGCAGCCGCGGCATCGTGACTGTGCCTGACGGTGACCCGCTGCGCTTCCATCCGCGCTGCTATTATCGGCCCGACGGCGACAGTCCGACCGAGACCTGGCCGGCATTGATCGCCGCAGTGACCGATCTTGGCGGCAGCATCACTGGAGCGCATCGCACCTGGCTCGATCCTTCAGGCCGTGACAAGGCGCCGATCGACTCGCCGCGACGGGCCATGGGTCATCTCCTCGGGCATGGCGTCCGCTTCGGTGTGGCCGACCACGTGATGGCCGCCGGGGAGGGGATCGAGACCATGCTGTCGCTGCGCAGCGTGCTGCCAACTCTGCCGATGGTCGCCGCCCTCTCGGCCAATCACCTCGCGGCGCTGCTGCTTCCAACGACGCTGCGACGTCTCTATGTCGCACGCGATGCCGATCCGGCCGGTGATGCTGCGATGGCCAGCCTGTGCCACCGCGCCGAGGCCGCCGGAGTCGAGGTGGAGAGCCTTTTGCCCTGCTTCGACGACTTCAACGAGGATCTCTGCCGCCTGGGCGTCGAAAGTCTCCGGGTATCCCTGCGCCGGCAGCTCGCCCTGCAGGACGTGGTTCGCTTCCTGGCCTTGGCGACGGCCGCGACGGGATGAGCACGGGCACAGTGAATCGCTTCCTGGCCGGTCGCTCTCTTGTCCTTTGGATCGGCCGAGAGCGCGCCCCGGCCTTCTAGAGGGGCGATCGGACGGCAGGCCGCCCGGTCCCGCAACGGCGATCCTTCGGCTTTCTTCCCCTGCCGGCTGCGCCGGCATTCCTCGCGAGGCAAGAAAGCCTCGGTCCGCCGTCCTCCGCTCTGCTCCGGCCGCAAGCGCGGTGCGGGCCCGTTCCGCCCGCCGTCTGTTGACGCCCACGAAGGCCGCGATGGGCGCGGCCGATCCGACAAAGGACATCATCATGGCAACCAACGACGATCCCGAATTCGAGCCCGTGCATGCGTCATCCCCGACCGATCACGTCCTCACCGAGCTGCAGCTCTACGGTCATCGCCCCTTCCAGGACGAGCCCGATCCCAGGCCACTCCCGGACGCTCAAAGCATCACCGGCGCCGTCGTCGACATCTTCGATGCGTTCGTCGCGACACTCACCGACACGCGCCTCGAGCCCGACCTCGAGGAACTGCTGTGGTCGGCCGTCAACCTGTTCCATCGCGCCACCCAACGCATAGAGCGTGAGCTCGACGCCAACGAGCAGGCCCAGCGCCGGAGCCAGAAGGAGCAGAACGGCTCGGAGG